>JBDNIP010000006.1:0-6382 GCA_041688245.1 Algoriphagus sp. | reverse complement strand
TTCTTCATTTTCTCCTTTTCAAATTCCTTTTTTTCCTTTGCTGACATCGGACTCTCAGTTTGAGGAAAAGGATTATCCCGAATCACCTCAATTTGCTGATTGATAAGCTTTTCGATGTCTTTGACAAATTCGTTATCCTCCGGCTCGGAGATGGAAATCGAAACACCCTCCCCTCCTGCTCGTCCAGATCTGCCAATTCGGTGCACGTACGTTTCCGAAATATTTGGAATGTCATAATTGATCACATACCGTAGCTTGTCAATATCAATTCCTCGAGCCGCAATATCTGTCGCGACCAGTATACGAACTTGCCCATCTTTGAATTGCTGCAAGGCTTTCTGTCGTTGATTTTGACTTTTACCTCCATGAATAGCCGCAGATTTAATCTTCGCATCACTCAAGGACCTGTCAATCTTATCTGCACCGTGCTTGGTCTTGGCGAACAAAAGGACCTGATCCATTTTCTGATCTTCAAGAAGATGAAGTAATAAATCTTTTTTGGTACTTTTATTTGTGTAGTATAGAAACTGGTTTATTGTTTCAGCTGTCGAGGATACAGGACTTACTTCGATCTTTTGAGGGTTATTCAGGATTTTGCGAGAAAGTTCCACAATGTTTTCAGGCATTGTTGCCGAGAAAAACAGTGATTGCCTCCTTTCAGGCAGTTTCGCAATGACCTTTTTGATGTCATGGATGAAACCCATATCCAGCATACGGTCAGCTTCATCTAGGACAAAGTACTGGTTGCTCTTCAGATTGACAAATCCTTGATTCATCAAATCTAAAAGCCTTCCAGGGGTGGCCACCAAAAGATCTACCCCATTACGCAGTGCATCAGTCTGCTTTCCTTGATTGACTCCTCCGAAGATCACTGTATTTCGCAATCCGGTGTATTTGCCATAGATGGACAAACTCTCGCCTATTTGGATGGCAAGTTCGCGGGTGGGGGTCAAGATGAGGGTACTGATTTTCCGAGCATTCGGATTTCGATCACGATCGAGATACAGTCGCTGAAGGATTGGAATTGAAAAAGCCGCAGTCTTGCCCGTTCCCGTCTGAGCACTTCCTAAGACATCATGGCCTTGGAGGATGAGTGGAATTGCTTTTTCTTGTATTGATGTAGGGTTAGTATAATTCTCTTCTTTTAAAGCCTTCAAAAGGGGCTCTATTAATTCTAGATTTTCAAATCGCATACTTGGGTATTTTTTTTGCATTCTCGCAATTTTGAGAATGACTTAGTTGCTAATATGATACAAAGATAACCTTGAATTGCAGTTATTTCTTCTAATCAGCTGATATCCTCACTAATTATGTTTAAATCCTACTAAAAAGTGGTATTAAGTTGAAATCCAATTCATTTTCACGACAGCTGATTTCTTCACAACACAAAAAATGGAGTAATAAATTTCAGTGCTGCTTACTTCCTTGGATTTCTCCCTTCGTTCGAAATGACAAGGCAGTGTCCTCACATTTCCTTATCTTTGACCACTCTAGACCTCACCCAGACCGGTTTCCCGGATTTTGCCAATCACACCACATGACAAGAGAAGTTCGATTACGTTTTGCCCCATCACCTACGGGCCCTTTACATATTGGCGGGGTACGAACCGCCCTGTATAATTACCTTTTTGCAAAAAAAATGGGAGGAAAATTTCTCCTCCGAATTGAAGATACAGATCAAAACAGATTCGTCCCCGGAGCAGAAGAATACATCAAAGATTCACTGGAATGGCTCAATATCACCTTTGATGAAAGTCCATGGAACCCTGGTGAATCTGCTCCCTACCGTCAGTCAGAGCGAAAATCCATGTACATGCAGTATGCGCTGGACCTAGTAGAAAAAGGCCATGCTTACTATGCATTCGATACTTCGGACGAACTAGAAGCCATGCGGGAACGACTTACCGCAGCCCGGGTGGTGCAGCCGCAATATAATAGCATTACACGAACCCAAATGAAAAACTCCCTTACACTTCCCGAACAGGAAGTGAAAGTACGCTTGGCTTCTGGTGATCCCTATGTGATCCGTGTAAAAATCCCATGGAAAGAGGAAGTACGTCTGCATGATATGGTCAGAGGCTGGGTGATGGTGCACTCCTCCACCTTAGACGATAAGGTATTGATGAAGTCGGATGGAATGCCTACCTACCACTTGGCAAACATTGTGGATGATCACTTGATGCGCATCACTCACGTGATTCGTGGTGAGGAGTGGCTTCCATCAGCTCCACTTCATGTGTTGCTCTACAAGTTTTTTGGATGGGAAGACACCATGCCTGAATTTGCACACTTACCACTTTTGCTCAAGCCTGACGGGAATGGTAAACTTTCCAAGCGAGACGGAGATAAATTGGGTTTCCCGGTTTTCCCAATAGACTGGGCAAATCAAGAAGCTGGAGAGACTGCCGCTGGTTTCCGAGAGCAGGGCTACTTACCGGACGCATTTCTTAATTTCTTGGCTTTCTTAGGCTGGAACCCAGGAGATGATCGAGAGATTTTCTCAATGGGGGATTTAATTGAAGCATTTTCGATCGAACGAATTGGGAAGTCAGGAACCAAGTTTGACATCGCTAAAGCAAGATGGTACAATGAGCAATACATCCGTTCCATGTCAATTACAGATTTAGCAAAATTATTTAGCGCTGATGCCGCTGCTGATGGAGTACAAGTCGTGGGAGAAAAGGCAGAATCGATTGTTCAATTATTGAAGGAGCGGATTACTTTCACTTACGAACTATGGGCTCAAGGAAAATTTATTGTCCTTCCACTGGATCATTTTGATGAAGATATTGCTTCCAAGAAATGGAATCAAGACGCGGTAAAAGTCCTCTCAGCTTATGCACAATCATTAGAAACCTTTACTGGACTATTTGATTCCACACTAGCGAAAAGCATGTTAGAAGCTGCTGCTAATTCGCAGGAAATTAAACTTGGTAAAGTAATGCAGGCGGTTCGCTTAGCAACTACAGGTTCCGGAATCGGACCTGATCTGATGGGAGTATTCGCTATATTTGGTACCGAAGAATTAGCCAAACGCATTCGATTTGCGTTAGCAACCTTAATTGTAACCGATTAAACATAAAGTCATGGCCAAGAAAAAAAAGAAAGAAGAAGATCCTAAAGTTCACGATGAACTCAAAGGCTTCAAAATGCAAATCAATTCCTTTGGGGAGATTTCATCCTCTTGCTCCATCGACAAGATCAATGAGTTTCTCAATAAAAACGTCGAAGATAAAAAGCTGAAAGATCGAGATGATTTGGACGAACCAAAAACAGGTAAAAAATCCAAATCTTAATTTTCTGAAAATTTCAAACTAAAAGCTCCAAACTGGGGCTTTTTTTATTAAACTTAGCTTCGAATTAAAGTTAGAACCTGATTACTCCTATGATTCGAATTCTTTACTTTCTAGTTTTATATTCAGTTACAGCAATTGCTTTTTCCTAAACTGGCTCTTTGAGAGTATAGGCAATTGATCAGGAAACTAATCTCCCGATTCTCAATTGCCATATTTTCGTACCAAATACTAGCTTTCAAACCTACACAGATTCGCTGGGGGATTATATCCTACCGGGAATTATCCCGGGAAAATGGGCCGTTCATTCGATATAAGAAGGCTATACCTATATCCTAGATAATCTTAAATTCAGATTGGGGATTTCCACTGAGTTTCCAATTATACTCAAGCAAAACTCAAGCTCTGATCCAAGGGGGAATGCACATGGAGCGAAGAAAAATTACAAGCAGCCGACTGAATTGGAAACGCGCTTATTCACAAACAGCCCAAACTTGAGTCCGAAAATCCTAAATCCCGAGTCGGTTTTTCTGAAATCGCTAGCTAAAAAAACAACCTGGGTGAGTTCCTTAGGCCCTATTTACACCAAGGTTCCGGAAATAGGTTATCTGGTCACCATGTATCCTGAGCCATTCATTCTAGAGGATACAAATGAAAAAATAAAAGCCATCTATACCTATTTCGAGCTTCCAGTTGAAAGATCAGAACAGCTGAAAACCATCCAGACTAATCGTCTTAGCGTATTTGAAAATTCCCCAAATGCAGCATTAATCCAGTTGATTTCTGGAGAACTTGACGCCTTTCCGAAGGAGCCAGAACCGAAGGTTTCATTTGGATCAGGCGATGGGGAATACCTTTTGGAATTTAATCATCCGCTGGTATTAAATGTTAAAAATGGAAGATCAGCTTCTATTTCATACCATTCAAACTCACTTCCACTCCGAATCAATGGCGCTGTGGTCAATGAAAGTCAACTCATTTTGGGAGGAGATTTTACTGAAGCGAATCCGATTTTTTCACTTCCAGAAGATTTCAACCCGGAAAAAATCATCCGCTTGGCCAACTTGGAGCGAAATGCAGAAGCTATGCAAGAGCGCGTCTTCATTCATACCGACAAAAGCCAATATTGGCAGGGAGAGCATCTATTTTTCAAAGCTTACCTAAGTTATGGCAATGCACTGGTTTCGGAGGAGCTGAGCAAAGTACTTCATGTAGAAATACATGCCATGAATGGGAAGATCGAAGAGCAGTTTAAATTGATAATGGGATGAATGATGGTCAAATCCCTATCCCAAAAGATCTTCCTGATCAGAATTACCTCCTTCATGCCTACACTTCTTGGGGACTAAATTACGGGGGACCAGTAGCGTTTTTTCTACCAATTCAAGTTTTAAATCGGAAATTACGAGCAGAGTCGGTCAGCTAAGTCCAACTGACAAACAGGTGGGAATCTGTACTGACAAGCAAAGCTATGGTGCAAATGAATCTATAAAGCTAAATATCATAGCGACTGACTTGTAGGGAAAAGCTGTAAATGCAAACCTTTCTGTTTCAGTTTTAGACCTAAACCAAGCCTCGCTGCAATCGGATATCCCTACTATTGAAGCTGGAATGGCATCAGTCCCTTTTAAAGATTTTGATTTGAAAAAACCCCATTTTCCAATCGAAGCTGGACTAGCGCTGGAAGGTCAATTGAAGACTAAGGATGGAACTCCAACTTCAGGGGATGTGACATTATGAGTCAATGGCTATACTGATATCCAAAAGTTGAAAAGCGAATCCGATGGCGCGTTTATTTTGAATGATATCACTTATCGGGCTCCGTTCGAATTAGCTGTTCAGGCCGTCTCACGTGACGAAATTCCTTTTAGAAATATATCACTTGAGACCAAAGATTATCCTGTAAAAGCTGAGACAGTACAGCTCTCTTTTCTACAAATTAAAGTCCAAGAGGTAGCACCGCTTAGCCCAGAAGAGCTCAGGAAAAATATGGCAGTAGGAGAACTATTGACCGAAGAAGCGGTAGCAGAAAGTAAAGGAAATAATCCAATCGGCCCTATGCCATATGCTGTTCCCGATAATGTGGTCGAAGTAGAGGATTTGATTCTCAATGGGGATCCCCCGCAGTTTCTTAACGGGCCAGCTGACAAAATCTCTGGATATCTGTAGGTTGAACAGCTGCTGCAGTAAGATTCCGAGGTTATGAATCCCTAGTTTTGATCAATGGCATTCCTTCGCGTCTGGCTGGCAAACCAGTTAGTGATATCTTAAGATCGATCAATGTTTTTGCGATCGATAAGGTGGAAGTAGTCAAAAGATTGGTTCCAATATTAGGCGATCAAGGACGAAATGGAGTGATTTCTATCTTTCTGAAAACCGGTCTGAAATACGAACGAGCAATAGAAGAGACTCGGAATTCTTTCAAACTTTTTCAATTTGATGGGCTTCGGACTAATAAAACATCTGAGGAAATTATCAGAATTCAATCTGAAGAGTCCATACTAAAGAGGATAAAGCCCACACTTTACTGGAATCCAGCTTTATCTACAGAGCGATTTAGTCAGTCTAAATCTGTTGAATTTAAAACAGGTGAAAAGGTAGGCTCGATATGGGTAGAAATCCTAGGAATCAGCGAAACTGGAGAAATGCTAACTGGCTCATTTCTGATCAATGAGCAAAAAAACTAATGACTGCAGTACATTTAGGCATTCTTAAAAAGCTAAAAAATAAAACCAGCTATTCATTATGAAGAAATTTGCACTCCAAATCTTCCTATTTTTTGCATGCATGGCTTTTGCCTATGCCCAAACTGCCTCCCTTACGGGATTGGTTAAAGACGCTGAAACAGGCGAGACACTCCCCTATTGCAATGTCTTTCTCAACAATACCACGATTGCTACGGTGACTGACTTAGATGGTAAATTTACACTCTCTGGCCTCGAACCCGGTCCGATCGAAATCGGATTTTCATTTTTAGGCTACACTGCCGAGACAAAAAAAGTGACTTTAAAGCCAGGTGGAGTCACGACTCTTAATTTGAGTATGAAGCCGATCTTGACCGAACTTTCAGATGTGGAAATCAAGGCTTC
>JBDNIP010000485.1:0-2792 GCA_041688245.1 Algoriphagus sp. | reverse complement strand
ACTCCTCCCTGAATTTTATTGAACAAATAGTATCCGATGACTTAGCCGCTGGCCTCTCGCCAGACAAACTCCGTTTTCGTTTTCCTCCAGAACCCAATGGCTACTTACATATCGGCCATGCTGCTTCAATATGTTTGAATTTTGGCTTGGGTGAGATGCATAAGGCCCCGGTCAATCTTCGATTTGATGATACCAATCCTGCCAAAGAAGAGCAGGAATATGTGGACGCCATTAAGCGCGATATCCAATGGTTAGGTTTCAAATGGGATATTGAGTGCTATTCCTCCGACTATTTCCAGCAGCTCTACGATTGGGCTGTCCAACTGATCAAAAAGGGAAAAGCATATGTCGATAATCAATCGGCGGAAGCTATGGCGGAGCAAAAAGGAATACCAAGCACTCCGGGAATAGCTAGCCCATTCCGAAACGTATCAGTTGCAGAAAACTTGGATTTATTCCAACGGATGAAGGAGGGAGAATTTGAGCAGGGAAGTTATGTCCTTCGTGCCAAAATCAATATGGCCTCACCTAATATGCTGATGCGCGATCCAATTTTGTATCGAGTAGTGAAAAAAGCACATCATCGAACAGGAACAGATTGGTGTATTTATCCGATGTACGACTGGACCCACGGAGAATCGGATTACGTCGAGCAGATTTCACATTCAATTTGTACGCTGGAGTTTAAAATGCACCGGGAGCTATACGATTGGTTTTTGGACCAAATTATCGATCCAGCTAAACTGAGACCAATCCAGCGGGAATTTGCGCGTAGAAACTTGACTTATACTGTAATGAGCAAGCGGAAGCTCTTAGAACTGGTACAAAGCAAGACGGTCTCGGGCTGGGATGATCCACGAATGCCTACTATTTCGGGTTTGCGAAGAAGAGGCTATACTCCGGGGTCCATCCGGAGCTTTAGTGACCTATCAGGCATTTCGAAGCGGGATAGTGTCACCGACGTATCCTTATTGGAATATTGCATCCGAGAGGATTTGAATAAGATGGCTACCAGGGTGATGGGTGTATTAGATCCGGTGAAATTGGTTATTACTAATTATCCGGTTGGAAAAAGCGAAATGTTGGTTTCTGAAAATAATCCGGAAGATCCGGAATCAGGAACTCATGAGTTGCCCTTCTCAGGTGAATTGTATATCGAGCGAGAAGATTTCAAGGAGCAGGCTGGTTCTAATTTCTTCCGACTGACGCTCGGCAATGAAGTTCGTCTAAAGAGTGCTTACATCATCAAAGGAGAATCTGTAGTGAAGGATGAATTGGGAAATATTTTAGAGATTCATTGTACAGCTGATTTGGATTCAAGATCTGGGTCTGGTACAGAAGCCAGTACTCGGAAAGTAAAAGGAACGCTTCACTGGGTATCGATCCAACATGCGATCACTGCTGAGATTCGGCAATATGACCGTTTGTTTTTGGAAGAAGCACCAGACACGCATGAGGATAAAAATTTCATGGAGTTTGTCAATCCTGACTCCCTAAAAATTATTTCTAAAGCTTATTTGGAGCCATTCCTGGCAGAAGCTGAAATGAGCGGTAAGTTTCAGTTTCAGCGCTTGGGTTATTTCACTTTGGACAAGGACTCTGCCTCCGATAAGTTAGTGTTCAATAAAACGGTAGGCTTACGTGACTCTTGGGCCAAACAAAAACCAGCTCCAGCAGCTCAGTCAAATCAGCCTGGTAAACAGTCGAATCAAGGAGGAGGACAGCCACAAGAACAAAGAAGTGCGCTGAATGAAATTCAGAAGATAGCTAAGAAATACACTAATCTCTCTGGTGAGAAGTTGGCGGCTGCTAGAGCAGACATTGTAAAATTTGCTGAGGAAGTAAGTTACGAGGAACTAGCGCCTCTGTTCCAGACAGCGGCTAAAAAAGTTGGAACGCGAATCGGAGCGATGATCACCCTTGGGGTATTGTTGAATAAAGGTCAGGAGAGAAATTCTCAGATTGAGATCTTTATCGCTAATGGATTAACTGATGAAAATGAGCAACTGGTGGAAGAAGCTAAGGCTTTGGGCAGTGGTCAGTAGGCAGTCATCAGTATTCGGTAAAAAGCAGATATACATATATTAAATCGCTCGTTGAATCTTCATCGGGCGATTTTTTTGAGGAAAACTATCAACCTGATTGAAAGGTCTTAATTCCTTTCTACTCCTCTAGATATCATTTATCGCCATTTCTCTTGGCTCTAATATCTTGTCTCCTTCAGCAGGACTTGACATTAATATCTTGCTACTTTTCTTGACTCTTGTTTCTAATATCTTTTTTTGATGCTACTAGCTAGCTACCGGATGCTAAACGCTTTCCTCCAAGAAGTACATCTTCCAAGCTCCTCGATTTTTCACATCTATACTTCCTCGAAATTGGCATTGAAACTCCTCCCTGACTAATTCGTAAGTGGTTTCAGATAAATTGATTCTACCTTCCACGGAGTTGGTTTCCATTCTTGAAGCGATATTTACTGTATCTCCCCAGATATCATACTGCCATTTTTTGATTCCTACGATTCCCGCTATAACTGGCCCTGTGTGGATTCCGATACGCATCTCAAATTGAGTAATGTGCGCTGGTTTGGACTCTTTGGTAAAATCCATCATTGCTTTACCGGCCTTAACTACCCGGATTGCATGATTTTCAGATTCTACCGGAATTCCTCCCGCACACATATAAGAGTCACCTATCGTTTTAATTTTTTCAAGCCCAAAACTTGTTGTGATTTCATCAAATTTCTTAAAATAGTGATCGATGCTTTCAACCAATTGCTCCGGAGAAATATT
>JBDNIP010000484.1:0-5722 GCA_041688245.1 Algoriphagus sp. | reverse complement strand
ATCGATATAGGTGTGCACTGTGATCATCGATGAGGTATCTCGTTTATGAATAGTAAATTCATTTAAAGCAAAATTATGCCTACCAAAAAGAGACTTACTTGATTGTAGACTAATTAAACTTCGAGACTCTATCTGGAAATTATTCTCTGCTAGATATTGGATAGCCTCCCCGATAGTATCAGTGGCAACAGTTGCTAAAAATCCCAATCTTCCAGTATTTAATCCTAAAATTGGAATTTCTAAACTCCCAACTTGGCACACGGTGTCTAATAAAGTACCATCTCCCCCAATGGAAATCATAAAATCCATTTTGGACATTTCTGACCTATTTTCCAAAGATCGATAAGCGGAACTTAGCTCAGGGAAAGTTTGAAGATGTTTTTCAAACTGTTTCGTAACAAAAATTTCAAATTGAAACTTGGATAAATAGTAAAACAGTGACTTGACTTTTAAAAAATTCTCCGATTTTAAAGCCAAGCCATGTAGGGCGACTTTCATACCTCAAATATCTAGAAATCTAAGGAGATTACCAATTCGGTCATCCTCAGTGCTATATTCATCTTCCTCTTGGTATTGATCTAATATCTTATATCCAAATCGCTCTAAAGTGGCTTTTAAATATCTTAATTCTGGCTTATTAACCTTTAAAGTGACTTTAATTTTAGTAGAATCCAGTGGGTCTGTAGAGATAAATGAGCTTAGAATTTTAGTATTTTCACTTTCGATTATTCTGGAAATCTCTGCTAAGCTGTATTCATTCATATTCATTGAGAGGATTAAAATGCTTCCTTCTGATTGAATAGAAAGACTATCTGCAAATGCAGAAATTGAATCTTCCACAGTCACCACACCTAGGTAGTTTGAGTTTCGGTCTACTACTGCTACTACATTGGAATGGTGTTCGGAACTTACTCTTAACACTTCATAGATATGCTGATCAGCAAATACCCAACAACCAGAATTTTCAAGAGTGAGGTCGGAAATCGGCTTTTCCAAAGTATTTAAATCAAAAATCAGGTCGCCATTGACTAGACCTATGAATTGCCCTGAGTCCACAACTGGTAAGATATTCGTACGTATTCCCTCCATCCATGATAGTGCTTTCCCAGTTCTATCACTGGGCTTTAAAGGTGGAATGAGGTTATTTATAAATTCGTTAGCCTGCATGGTTAGAAAGATAGGGAATGATTTATAAATTAAAAACGAGAAAATCCTAAATCTTGTTCGTATTAACAGTAATTACTACAGGAGATCTAGCCTGAAAATTGATTGTAAGCTACTCCAAGAATAATACCTCCGGCAATAATCACAGGTGAGGAAATACGGGTGAATTGTAAAATCATGTAGGCACCTAAAATGAATAAGATGTTAATTCCATTAGCTTCCAGCGGCTCAAAAAGTAAATAAGCAGCAGAGATAAGCATTCCGCAAGAGACAGCATTAATCCCCTCCAATGCTGCTCTGACTGGACGATATTTTTTTAGTTGGTCCCAAAAGCGAATGACGAAGAAAATCAGGAATATCCCAGGAAGAAAAATACCTGCTGCGGCGATAAAGCCCCCTATAAAAAAACCTGCTAACCCATACTCACGCATGGACATTGCACCCACAAATGATGAAATCGAGAAGGTTGGTCCTGGAATCCCCTGTGAAATAGCGTAACCAGTTAGAAATTCCTCAGAACTCAAAAAGTGCTTAAAGTCGACAAATTCAGTGTACAAATAAGGAACAAGTACTTGTCCACCACCAAAGATTAGACTTCCATTTCGATAAAAGTTTTCAAAAAGTAGGATCGATTGTGACTTTGTCAAAGCACCTAAGATTGCTGCCATGGCCAATGTACCAGCCCATAAGTAAAAATTTGCCCATTGAATTCTTAAGGGAGCATCTTTTTCAAGCTTTGGTTGTTTTTTGTATTTGATAGAAGTGCTCAGGCCTCCTCCGATAAGCAGCAAAGGAAAAATATAAGGTGAACTGTAAAAAAATGAGATGAAAGTTGAAATAAGGACTAAAACCATCGCTTCAGTCGTTTGGATCATTTTACTAATTGTTTTTTGCGCTGCAAATATGATGAACCCAATTGCCATAGGCTGAATAAACCGAGCGAAATTCAATGCCCCAGGGGTATTTTCCTCCAAAAAAATTATCAGTATCGCCGCAAATATCATGATTAGAGTTGCAGGCAATATCCAAACAACAAGAGCCAAATAAGCCAAGTTCGGCCCGCCTACCCGATAACCTATGGCAGAAATCAATTGAGTAGAGGAGGGGCCAGGAAGCATATTGCAAAGTGCATTCAACTCCCAAAGATCCTCTTCCGAAATATAGGCTCTCAGCTTGACCATTCGCTCCAGCAGCATTGCTAGAAAAGCTTGGGGTCCTCCAAATGAAGTCAAGGCAAGCGTCAATGTATCCTTTAGAAAAAGGTAATAGCGCACTTGTCTGACAGTCATTTATTATTTTTTTAAACCAAGTTCGCGAAGGCGCTGCTCTAGAAATTCTCCAGCTGTAATGTCTTCAAACTGTTTTGTTGAATCGCTGGTTATGCAATTTTCTAAGCAAGTCAAGTCCATTTCAGACCGAGGGTGCATGAAAAAAGGAATTGAATAACGACTGAATTTCATTTTCTCCCTTGGAGGATTCACAACACGGTGAATGGTAGATTTTAATTTTTTATTGGTCAGCCGCTCCAGCATATCTCCAACATTGACTACCAGCTGATCAGGCAGTGCAGTTATTGACAACCACTTGCCGTCCTTTCGCTGTACTTGGAGCCCATCGGAGCTAGCTCCCATTAAAAGGGTAATAAGATTGATGTCGCCATGCTCAGCAGCTCTTACAGCATCGGCTGGAACTGAATCAGGATTTTCTATTGGGAAATAATGAATTTGTCTCAAAACGGAGTTTCCGTAAGCAACTTTATCTTCAAAGTAATTTTCTTCTAGATTTAATGAAAGCGCAATGGCTCTCAACATTATTTTACCAGCACTTTCCAACGTTCTAAAGGCCTCATTTGCATCATTTTGAAATTCTGGAAGTTCCTTAGGCCATATGTTTTCTGCGTATTCTGACTTAATCGGGTCTGTGTCAGGTATACCATCTAGTTCTTGACCTACATGATAGAATTCCTTCAAGTCTCCAGTGTTTCGACCTTTGGCGTGTTCCTTCCCCTTTCCCGTATAGCCCCGTTGAAAACCAATTTCAGATTTTTCATAGTTGGATTTCAAGTCATCTGGAAGAGCAAAAAACTTTTTGATAGAGCCGTAAAGCCGATCTTGCAGATCCTGAGATAATCCATGATTTTTGATCGCCACGAAACCAATATTTTGATAAGCCTCTGCCAGTGTATTCACAAATGCTTTCTTTTGGGCTTCAGATCCAGACGTGAAGTCTGCTAGATCTAAGCTTGGGATTTCATCAAATAGGATTTCCATATGGCCTTTCGTTATAATTTTAGCACAAATTTATCCTTTAAATTAAATATCTTTAGTATCAAACAACCTTTACCATGAAGAAAATCTTCCTCTTGGCGTGTCTTTCTGGAATAGTATTCGCCTGCTCCAATCAAAAAGAGAAAATAAACCAAGAAGAGCTGGATTTTTATGGTGATTCTATTCAAATAAACCAGGACTTGCCAAAAGTAACTTTTTATCAATATGCTGATTCTTCGGCATTTCCTGATGCAATACTTGAACTCTACACCCCACTCGGGAATCAGATTTTTAAGCCCGGGAAAGTTCCTTTTGAGTTTAACATCAAAAATTATTCTTTTGAGTCATCAGATAAGCTAGAGTTTAAATTGTTTAATATCTTAAATGGGGATGACCCTGTTGGTTTTTATTCACCCATTTTCCAGCGAGATTTAGCTCAGGGAAGCTACCGGGTAGTTGCTTATCTAGTCGATGACGAAGGACTTTCGTTGAAAAGTTTCGGAAATTATGTGTATCGAGATTTTCAAGTAGGTGATTCTAGGCCATTTCCCTATTCGGCTGAACCATATCTTGCCCTTAACTTTCCTAGATCCGAACAAGTATTTGAGGTTGGAAATGTAGTGATCATTGACTTTTTAGTAATTGAGGGAGATATGGAACTGGATGGGCTGAAAGTGATGATTGAAGTAAACGATTTTAATTACTCTACCAAAGAAATGTTACCCGTACGGATAGAAAATCTCCCTGCAGGGAGCTATAGAATAAAGATCAGATTAACACGAATTGATGGCAAAGAGCTTGAAGGTCCGTTCTCTAGTGTGAGTAAATCTATCATTGTCCGATAACATACATATCTTTGAAGATTAATTCCTTGCCCAATCCATGCTATTAGTTAATCACATCAAAGAAAATTTTGCCGATGTAGTAATCGGTTTAAAAAAACGGAATTTCCCCAATCCGGAATCAGTTTTAAATCAAGCAGTAGCGCTAGAAGAACTTCGGAAAACTACCCAAGCACAACGCGATCAACTTCAATCAGAGTCTAATTCTATTTCGAAGCAAATTGGACTATTGATGAAAGATGGTCGGGCTGAAGAAGCTATCCAAATCCGTGCTAAAACTACAGCACTCAAGGCTCAAATTAAAGCTCGCGAAGATCAATATACTCAGACAGAAGAAGAGTTGGTCAAGCTGTTATATACGGTCCCAAATGTTCCCCATAGCAGTGTGCCAGCTGGTAAGTCGGCTGAGGATAATGAAATTATTCTTGAGGATGGCCTTATGCCGATTCTATCTGAAGGCAAGCTACCCCATTGGGATCTAATCAAGAAGTACGATATAATTGATTTTGATCTGGGAGTTAAAATTGCAGGTGCCGGCTTTCCTGTATACAAAGGAAAAGGTGCTCGGCTGCAACGAGCGCTGATTAACTTTTTTCTAGATGAGGCATTGGCTGCTGGCTATGATGAAATACAGCCTCCAATTCTGGTTAATGAAGATTCTGGATATGCCACAGGCCAACTCCCGGATAAGGAAGGTCAAATGTATTTCGCCAGTGCTGACAATCTTTATTTAATTCCAACAGGCGAAGTTCCTATTACCAATTTATATCGAGATGTGATTCTTTCAGAATCTGATCTCCCGATCAAAAATGTGGGCTATACTCCTTGTTTCAGGAGAGAGGCAGGAAGCTGGGGAGCACACGTACGAGGATTAAATCGGCTCCACCAATTTGATAAGGTAGAAATCGTTCAGATTACGCATCCAGAACAATCTTATCAGACATTGGAATCGATGAGTAGCTATGTGCAGGGCTTGTTGAAAAAGCTTGAGCTTCCTTACCGAGTCCTAAGACTTTGTGGAGGAGATATGGGCTTTACTTCAGCGCTGACTTATGACATGGAAGTATATTCAGCAGCTCAAGAGCGGTGGCTAGAAGTCAGCTCAGTTTCAAATTTCGAAACGTATCAATCCAATCGATTGAAACTCCGATTCAAAGGGGAAGATAAAAAAACTCAGTTGGCTCATTCACTCAACGGAAGTGCTTTGGCACTGCCGAGAATAGTAGCATCGATTTTGGAAAACAATCAAACTGAAGATGGAATCTTGATGCCAAAAGTGCTTCATTCATACCTGGGTTTTGACAGGATTTGACTTTGGGGAAATAAAATATGCGTAAAAAGGTCTGGGGATTAAATTTTCCACGCCTTTTTACAGTACATTTTCTTCAAACAGCTGGTCTAATTTTTCTTCTAGTGCTGCATGAAATCCCGTGTGAGGTCTTGAGGTCT
>JBDNIP010000061.1:0-2433 GCA_041688245.1 Algoriphagus sp. | reverse complement strand
TTCGCAGACGCCCACAATGCCTCAGCAGATATCAGCATCACCGCCAAGTGCTTCTGGGAATTAAGGAGAATTGGTAGGATTTAGGGATTGTCGATGGTTAAGATATTTGGGATCTATATTTCGATAGTACTAAAGTTTTGTTACCGAAATATAGTTTTGATAAAGCATTTGGCGACAATTGAAACTGTCCGAAAAGTGAGTAAACCATGGTTGGCCTAAGCCATTAAATCGGCGGCCAAAGAATCAGAGCACAGAGGATAAAATAAAATGACTGAAAATTATCAGAATTGGTATTGATAAAGGAGCCGTGTCTGATTTTGGAGAAAGCCAAGCAGGGCAAGTGAGAGCGATGGGATGGTGGTGAAAAGCTTCTTAAACATTGGAATTGGGGAAATCTCAAAAATCTAATCGAAATTATAGGAATGGGTTTGGGGGAAGGAAATTTAGGTATAGATTGGGGGGAGGGAAAAGGAGGGGCTATAAAAGAGAATTCAAAGACCTAGCTCTTTGGTTTGAGGGATTGGCTAGCGAAACCTACTTTGAATATAGATTTTTGAAGGGGAAGGAAATACAAAAGGTAAATTCTTCGGGATACCTGATTTGCGAATAGAGACTAAGTAGAAAACAAAAAATATACCCTATACAGGGTATTGTGGGGGAAGGATTAAATGTACATATTGAAAAGGTTATCAATTAATTACATTTTAACAAAATAGAAAAATGACTGAAATAGAAAAATCGCAAGAAATTCAAAATTCTCTTGAAAAGCCAAAGTTTGATTTAGATACATTTAAATCAATCTACTACTGGGCAAATGCTAAGCCAGACACTCAAATTAAAATTTTTAAAGATCGAAAGAAAATAGAGTTATCAGATATTTACGACTTAAAAGAAAGAGTTGACAAAAAACTTAAGACTCATAAAATAGAAACTTATATTGTTTCTCTAAATTTTATCCTTACCGAAGGAAATATTAAAGAGTACTCTTCTTGGGAAGAGTTTGGTAGAGAAAATTGGGACACAATCAATCATAGGATTGAGTCTATAAATTTAACGTGGGATTTAACATTTTCAATTCCAAATTTTGCTTTGCCTCAAAGGCATACAATGAAAGTGAGGATTGGCAATGCGATCCCACCAAAAGATATGTTTCAAATAATATTTACAAGTGATGAACCTTCTGAATTATTGGAATCACAAGCTGAAGGATTGGTGAAGGTTGATTTTATTAATCAAGTACTTGCGAATGAATTGATATATATAGTATCGAATTGGCAAGAAGGATTAATTAAAACAGCGGAACCTAAAGCTATGATACGGTTTTTGGAAAGAAGAGAAAAATATATCCACTATTCAATATTATATTTTATACCCTTAGTATTTGTCTTACTATCATATATATATCATGAATTACTTTATAAAAATTTTAACCACTCTGAGGAATTAAATTTACTATCAATCCAAAAGGTGGCTATAATTTTTATTGCTCTTTATGGGTTCGGCGTGTTATTGGCCAAATATCTATCAAGTTGGTTTGGGAATAAAATTGATAAATTTAAACGTGAAAATGGGATAATAATATCAAAAGGAGATAGGAATTACATCGAAGAAGTTCAAAGAAAAAACCAATCAATATTGAATCAAATTTCGACAAGAGTAATTATTAGCATTATCACTACAGTTATACTAATCGGAATAAAATTCTTGATTTCAAATCTAATAAGCAGTTTTTAGTAATTTGTATTAAGTAATATCCCCTCTAAGTGTAGAGTGTGACTATTAACTGGGTGGAATTTGCAATTCCACCCTACTATTTTTTGGGATTTATAATCCCATATTCATGTCGACTCAAGTATTGAATTGACGATGAGCCTTTCGTGTTCCCTGAAGCCATCAGATATAAATACACTTTTATATCTGTGCGATTCCTTAATTCCACCAAAAAAAAACCAATCTACCCCACTCCCTAATAAAACTCTTTTCGTTTACAGCTTTTCGAATATCTTTAGGAATCAGTTTTTAATCTCTTACCCAAGATGGCGCTTTTCCAGAATTCAGTTCTTAAAAAATACCGGTCCACCCAAGATCAAAATAAAATCGAGACTGCTTTCGGCGACTTCTCCCGATACTTTGGCAATCCTGCGATTCGTGAGAATATCCGAAACTCCAAAGAAGAACAGTTTCAGGAAGGTTTTCTCAGAGAGCTATTTGTAAATATCCTAGGTTACACCATCAATCCGGAACCGGATTTTAACCTGACCACCGAACTTAAAAACATCAAAGATTCCAAAAAGACGGACGGCGCAATTCTAAAAGATGGAAAAGCCCTTGCCGTCATCGAGCTCAAAGGAACCGATACCAAAGACCTCGAAAAGATCCGAGATCAGGCTTTTAATTATAAAAACAACCAACCCGATTGCATCTATGTGATCA
>JBDNIP010000060.1:0-2025 GCA_041688245.1 Algoriphagus sp. | reverse complement strand
TTGCAGCAGTTGCAGTTATTGTAGCAGTTTGTGTAGAAATGGGAAAAGAAACTTTGACAGATTGGAGGACAATCCTGATTGCGGCTATAAGTTTATTATGTGTTTTTGTCTTAAAGAAAATGAATAGTGCATTTATTGTAATTGGTGGGGCATTAGTAGGTTATCTATTGACATTGATATAAAAGTTAAGACCAAAATCCATATATATTTGCAACACACACAAGTCAATGCCAAATCCCAAAATTGCAAGAAGTATGTCTTGCCAATGCTAAAAACTGAACGTGAGAGAAGAAAAAAGGGCATAGTCGAGTAGACGGCCGTGAACAATAAGCCCTTAGTGAGCCTAAGCCGCGGCGCGCACAGTCTCACAGTACCCCCGAAAGCTTGTAGGGTTCGGGTCTTCCCGATAAAAGTTGGGACAGGCTATATATGGCGGTTCACTGGATTTTAGATTGTGTCTCGAGGTAGTAAGAGCGCATAGATTCATACCTATTCTTCTCAGGTCTGACAAGATGCTAGTAGTTCCAAGTATCGGACTCTGATCCGCGGCGACGGACCATCGCTCTTTTCTGGTTCTACTCCGTGTATAAGCATGGTCTTGATGCACCCCCAATCTGATCAGATTTTTACATTTTCGCTCAGATTTTTTCTCCTGATATTCCTATGGCTCGTTCCTTCTAGCTACTATAGCTTCGGCTGACTGCTCTTGAATGTTCACTGTAGCTAGAGATCTCCCTCGGTAAGATTATTATACTTGCATGTATCGCTACAGCTACTATTTTGACTTATCTCTGAGAGTCTACGCTTAGGACTTCGCTATGATCCTGATACTCGGGAGAGGTAATATCAACTCATTCCCCCTCATATCCTCAGTATAGCATTTCCCGCTTGGGCGGGACAGTCTCTATTCGTCAGAATACGTACCACAGTCTGTTGCTTACTTCAGTTCCAGCTTTACAGCTTATAAACCTTGCCTCTTGCTTCGCTTAAGGATATGACTCCCCCTCCCAAGGGATCAAAGAAAGTCGGTATAAGCATTACACGCGTTGGAACACCCATTTTCATGCGCCGTATTCATAATACAGGTTGCACATACTGTCTAAAAAAAATGGCAAAATAAGTGTCAGTACTGCCTATTTTTCCCGTTAGTTGTGAGCCAATTAGTGTAGCAGTATCTGTAAATTGAGATATGTCATATAGGATTGAAAAAATAGTCTGACTGTTAATGACTCAATTGGTAATCTAATTAGCATGATAGAGCTTGCAGTCAAAATTTAAAAGAAGAATACAAATGGAGATTGGAAAACTGTTGTAGAAGTCGGTATAGAGAAGACCAACAATAAAGTATTTGCCACTAATGTACCAGAATAACAGCGGTTTAATTGCTAAAATCAATTAAGTAAATGTAGGAAAGACCAGTATTCACCCGAAAAATTAATGAGTGTAAATCCGCTACTATTCTTGTGATAATGTTGGCGTGTATGCGATAAAAATGGAAAACTTAACGGACCTTTTTAAATACTAATCCTAAAGTTAAAGTAAAAGAATTCAGAAAAGGACATATGCTCCAGAGAGAAGGTGATTCCAAAGTTTCAATGTTATATGTTAAGCAAGGACTTTGAAGAAGTCACATCATTGATGGTAAGGGAAAAGAGCATATTTTTATGTTTGCGCCTGAAGGTTGGATCATTGCCGATGTAGAGGCGATTGAGTTTAACGAACCTGTTCAACTCTTTATTGACTGTTTGGAAGACAGCGAGGTTATTATCTTTGACAAAGATTGCCTGTTCAAAGCTGATTTATCCAAAGAAAAAATCGTGGAGAACGCTCAACTTTTATATAGGAGGATTGGAAAATTACAACGTAGAGTTCTTATGCTAATGGATTCTCCAGCAATAGACCGTTACAATTACTTTTTAAAAACCTATCCTGCATTAGCTAATCGTGTTCCCCAACGGATGATTGCATCTTATTTGGGTATTACTCCACAAGCGTTAAGTAAGATAAGAGGTCAAATCACTCGTT
>JBDNIP010000483.1:0-1179 GCA_041688245.1 Algoriphagus sp. | reverse complement strand
TTCTTAGGCACTTCGATTGTGACCGGATCAGTTGGATTGAGGACGATTCGATCAGCGATATAGGTCCTACCTTCCTTTTGCAGTTCCAAAATCAATCCTGGCAATCCCCAAAAATCTGCTGGACCATGACTCACTGGAATTTGAGGAGCAAACCAAGCAGTCACATTGATCGTATCTTTCGTCAATTCCATTTCTTCCATTCCCATAGAAAAACTTTTACTATCTATGATTCTGGAATATTTGGCTTCCTGAACTTCATATTCACCGATTTTCTTGGTATTTCCTGTCAATTCCCAATCATAAACCCGCAGGCTATCCATGACCAAAAAGGATTTTCCCATCAAGTCTTCCTCTTCTAAATAGAATTGCTCTCCTACATTCTTATAAAGCAATCTGCCCTCACTTCCAGTCTGAATCATGATCTGTGCACCGCTTGAAGAAGCCGTAGCAGGACCTGAACCTAGGCTTTCGATCTGCTTCCAATTGGACTCGGACTGTGTAAATGAAAGTGTATACTCATGCTCCATCTGTTTTTTTAATTGCTTCAGGAGGTTCCTCATTACATCGGGTGCCATTTGGGTACTATCCATTGATATTTTTATTGAAGCAGCCATTTTGTAATTTACTCTTCCAGATAATCCCTGCGCATAAGCAGTGGTGATTATCCCTAAGAGCGTGAATGCGAGGAGAAATACAGTTCTTTTCATAATAATTTTTGTTTGAGACAAACCACTAAAAAAAATCTCAGGCTCTTAGTTAAGCACTGTTAACGAGTGTTAACCTTCGGGAATCAAACCAATGAAGCCACTAATTTAGCCCTGTGAAAAAGTTACAATTCAAGCGTGTAGGAATTTTAATCGGAGTCACTCTACTGATCAGTATTGGCGTGCAGGTCTATCGAAATATTGCTCAGTTTCGACTGATTGAAAGCCAGTTGGTCAATGATATCCAAGGAAGTTTGGATACGGCTTTGGATGAATACTATGCCGAAATCGCCAAAAATGACGTTTTTACCTTTACCGATAAATTTGAAAGTATTAATAGGACTTATTCAATGGGAGACTCAGTCTCTTCTGAAGAAACCGACACGCTTTTTCTTAGAACTTACCCAGCTGATTCGCTTAATCAAAGTGATTCCACCACAGGGTCTACTGATTTTTTTAAACGGATAATAAAGAG
>JBDNIP010000482.1:0-4752 GCA_041688245.1 Algoriphagus sp. | reverse complement strand
TGAGATTCACGATAGTCCATCCCTTCCAGGGAGCTATGGGAATGCAGGTTGGATTGTTGGAGATGCAGCAATCTTGATTTATGATCGATTTGATATTTGGCGTGTAGATCCGAAAAATCCATCAGCAGATGTCAATATTACTCAGGGAATGGGAAGAGAAGAGTCAATTGTCTTTAGAAGACAGAATCTTGATCGAGAAGAGCGAAGTATAGATCCAAAGGCATTATTGGTGCTGACGGCTTTTGATGAGCAAGATAAAGATGCTGGCTTTTATACCGGATCAATTGATGGAAAGGCCGTACCAAAGCAGCTGTTGATGACTGCTCATAGCTATACGGGATTCACTAAGGCCAAAGAAGCAGATGCGATTTTGTTGAATCGCTCGACTTATGTAGAGAACCCTGATGTGTTTTTAGGGGATTTGTCATTCAGTAACTTGACAAAAGTGTCTGATCTTAATCCACAACAAGTTAATGTGAATTGGGGCTCAGCGGAGTTGGTAACTTATCTGGCAAATGATGGAGTGCCACTTCAAGGCTTGCTGTACAAGCCTGAAAATTTTGATCCAAATAAGAAGTATCCTCTAATGGTTTATTTTTATGAGCGAAACAGTGACAATATTCACCGATACCGAGCGCCGGCTCCTAGCGCATCGACGATTAATATTCCATTTTTTGTAAGTAATGATTATTTGGTTTTGGTACCGGATATCAAGTATGATCTGGGACTTCCAGGACCGTCTGCCTACAATTGCATCATTCCGGCAGTGCAGTCAATTATAGCACGCGGGTTCATAGATTCAGATAATATGGCAATCCAAGGTCAAAGCTGGGGTGGCTACCAAGTGGCTTATTTGATTACCCAGACAAATATGTTTAAAGCAGCAGGAGCTGGGGCCCCGGTAGTGAATATGACTTCAGCTTATGGTGGAATTCGTTGGGGTACAGGGATGAGCCGTATGTTTCAATATGAGCAAACTCAGTCCAGAATTGGTGGGACACTTTGGGAAAAGCCAATTTACTATATCGAAAACTCTCCACTATTCTTTATGGATCGGGTGAAAACTCCAGTTCTGATTATGCATAACGACGCGGATGGATCTGTTCCGTGGTACCAGGGAATAGAAATGTTTATGGCCTTGAAGCGACTGAATCAACCTGCTTGGTTGCTGCAATATAATGGTGAGGATCATAACTTAGTCCAAAGAAAAAATAGAAAAGATCTTTCAATTAGATTGAGTCAATTCTTTGATCATTATTTGAAAGGAGCGCCAGCACCACTTTGGATGACAGAAGGTTTACCAGCTGTTGAGAAAGGTAAGACACTCAAATACGAATTGAGTAATTAAACAAAAAAGGTCTGAATCACTGGATTCAGACCTTTTTTTAATCATAAAGTGAGCTAATGTTATACGGAGTCCACAACGAAATTGATTCAGCATTGATGGTTTAGGCGTACCTATATAAGACAGCTTGGACCATTATGAATTGTATTTTTCAACTACGAAGTGTGCAGATCTTGTCCAAAGCTTGCAAAGCAATTGATTAAGAACAAAGGATTTATTCTTCAGACTTCTGTTGATCAACGGTGTTTCGAACCGATTTTATTCTCATTCCGCCGCCCTGTATCGGAAAGTGTTTAACTTTTTATTCTCGAGCTTTAATTTTTTTGGTAGTGCCATACTTCAACCCGAATAACTACGCATTCAATTTGGTAGAGTGTAATTGACAAATATCTTTTTATATCGCCACAGCGGCTTTGATATGCGGATGCGGATCGTAGTTTTCCAGTATGAAGTCCTCATAGGTAAACTCAAAAATATCTTTTACCTCAGGATTGATCTTCATTGTAGGCAGGGGTCTTATGTCCCTGCTTAGCTGCAAATGAGCTTGCTCCAAATGATTAGAATAAAGGTGAGCGTCTCCGAAGGTGTGAACAAAATCCCCTGGCTTCAATCCACAAACCTGAGCCATCATCATGGTGAATAGCGCATAAGAAGCAATGTTAAACGGAACTCCCAAAAACACGTCAGCACTCCGCTGGTAGAGTTGGCAGCTGAGCTTGCCATCAGCTACATAGAACTGGAACATGGTATGGCATGGTGGTAATGCCATTTGGTCCACATCTGCCACATTCCATGCACTTACCAGATGTCTTCTACTAGCTGGCTTTGTTTTGATCTGATGAATCAGATTTTTGATTTGGTCGATTTCTCCGCCTTTTCCATCGGGCCAGTGTCTCCACTGATAGCCATAGACAGGGCCCAAATCGCCATTTTCATCTGCCCATTCATTCCAAATTGAGACTTTGTTTTCAGTTAAGTAGGCAATGTTGGATTCCCCGCGAAGAAACCACAGCAGTTCAATGATAATCGATCTAAGGTGTATTTTCTTGGTAGTCACGACTGGAAATCCTTTGGACAGATCGAATCGAATCTGATGCCCAAAGATACTACGTGTCCCTGTTCCGGTTCGGTCTTCTTTCTCTACCCCTTCATCAAGGATTTTTTGCATTAAATCGTGGTATTGCTTCATAATTTTGTCTTATTATTCTAATGAAGGCAAGTTAAGGAGTTCGACTAATAAATGGAACCCAAATCAAACAAAGACTATTTAATGTACTTATACTTAGACTGAATTTTGCGTCGAATTAAACTTAAGAATTCCCATGTTTCAAAAATCAAGAGCCTACTTTTTTCTTGGCGTTGCAGGTTTGATTTGCGTAACACTTGTGATTTTTAGACCAATACCGCAGTTTAATTACGATTTTGAGCAGTTTTTCCCACAGAATGACGATGATCTTGAATTCTACCAGGCGTACAGAAATAAATTTGAAAATGATAATGACTATTTGCTACTGGCAGTAAGTAATGCGAATGGAGAATTGCTAGACTCTTCTTTTTTGGCGGCAGCTCTTGACCTTCAACTTGACATTGGTAAGCTCGATCGGGTGGATACGGTGATTTCCATTCTCAATCTCGAAAAACCAATAATTGGCATTTTCGGAATGCGAAAAGTTGAGGTTTTGGATTGGTCAGATTCAAAAACGCTAGTAAGTCAGCAGGAGGTGTTGAACCAATTCCGTTCTGAGTTAATTTCTAAGGATGGAGAGAGTCTACTCTTATGGATTAAAAATGAACAGAATATCAGCAAAGAAAATGGGGATGAACTTTATTTTAAGATTAATCAATTAACCCAAGAATCCCATCTTGAGATTAAGGCAGTAGCTGGAAAGATTCAGGCCCAAGGCGATTTTGTAACTCTTATGCAGCGGGAATTTGGCTTGTTTTTCGGTTGCTCGATCCTCTTAATGTTAGTTATGCTAGCCTCGATTTTTAGAACTTGGTGGGGCGTATTCATTCCTCTTGTGATTTTGGTCATCGGTGTCGTATGGGCTTTTGGATTGATTTTGTATTTGGGCAAAGCCTTGGATGTGATGTCGGTCATGCAACCCACTATTTTTCTGATCGTGGGGTTGAGTTCGCTGATTCATTTTTTCAATCATTTGATCAAGAAGTTGAGAGCTGGTGTGCCTAAGACTAAAGCAGTTCGCGCAGTATTCAAATCGCTTCTTGTACCAGTTTGGCTTACCATTTTAACTACCTCACTTGGCTTTTTTTCTCTTTATTTTACCTCTATTCCTGCGTTAAAAGAATTTGGATTGACCACTGGTTTAGGGATTTTAGTAATGTTTTTAGCTGTGATTTTAATCGCTCCCGGTTTACTTTACTTATTTCGAATAGGGACCACGGCAGAAAATTCTAAGCTAAAAAGTCCAATCAACTTGAATAGCTTGTTTTTATGGCTGTTAAGAAAAAGGAGATTGATTGCTTTTGGATTTGCGGGACTGACTTTAATTTCTGGCTTAGTAGGTTCCCAAGTCAAAATCAATGGTTTTTTATTGGATAGTCTTCCTGAAGATCATCCGATTCAAAAATCATTTTCTTATTTCGATTCACAATTTGGCGGCTCCAATCCACTCGAGATTCATTTGGCAGTAGGTCCAGACGCCAAGAATTTGTTAGATCTGAAA
This sequence comes from Algoriphagus sp., assembly GCA_041688245.1. GTDB lineage: Bacteria > Bacteroidota > Bacteroidia > Cytophagales > Cyclobacteriaceae > Algoriphagus. Next base: position 720 of record JBDNIP010000482.1, on the reverse strand, counting down.
GTGCTCCAAGAGTTAAATGACTTGGAAAATGAAGTGGGTCGATTGTTCAATGGCGGCCAAATAATATCTCCATTGACTGTTGTCAAATCTTTAAACCAAGCTCAAAATCAAGGAAATGCTCGAGCTTTTTCCTTACCATCCAGAGGTCAATATATCCGTATGCAGCGATTCCTTGAGCCAGCTTTTCGAGATGCGGGTGGAAAAGTATTAAGCAAGGACCTCAAGACTGGCAGATTGAGTGCTCGATCAGCTGATTTTGGGACTTTAATAATGACAGAAAAAAGAGCCGCATTAAAAGAATTTACAGATCAGAATATCTCCCCCGAATTTTTACAGATTCGTTGGACCGGGACTGCATTTCTGATAGATAAAGGACATCAATCAGTTACTCGTCAAATGGCCAAAGGCCTAGGGCTTGCGTTTGTTTTAGTTGGGATTATTGCAGGATTTCTTTTCAGATCTTGGCGTATTTCTTTTATTCTTTTAATCCCCAATTTGGTCCCTTTAGTGTGGATGCTTGGTTTGATGTACTTACTTGGAATTGAATTTAAAATTACGACAGCGATCTTATTTACAGTTGCTTTTGGGATTGCAGTGGATGATAGTATTCACTTTATGACCAGACTCCGACAGGAGCTGATGACTGGAAAAAATCTTATTTATGGACTGAAACGAACTTTCTTGGAGACTGGCGAGGCGATTATTCAGACATCAATTATC
>JBDNIP010000481.1:0-11852 GCA_041688245.1 Algoriphagus sp. | reverse complement strand
TTCAAGTCAAAATCTGTTCTAGAGTGAATTCCCTCAACCTCTTTGAATCCAAAAGGGAAGTCATATTCAATATCCATAGCGGCATTAGCATAATGTGCCAATTTCTCATGATCATGCTTACGAAGCTTCTCTGCCGGAGTACCCAATGCCAAGTGCCATTTCATCCGCATATCGGACCATTTCTGATACCAGTCGAGCTCAGTGCCCGGACGTACGAAAAATTGCATCTCCATCTGCTCAAATTCACGCATACGGAAGATGAACTGTCGGGCTACGATTTCATTACGGAATGCTTTTCCGATCTGTGCAATCCCAAAAGGAACTTTCATTCGGGCTGTTTTCTGCACGTTCAGGAAGTTGACAAAAATTCCCTGTGCAGTCTCTGGCCTAAGGTAGATCATAGTGGAATCTTCTGCCACTGAACCTACCTGAGTAGAGAACATCAAGTTGAACTGTCGAACGTCTGTCCAGTTGCTGGTTCCTGAAATCGGACACTTGATTCCTTCATTGGTGATCAAATCTCTTACACCATCCAAATCTTCCGCTTCAAGCATTCGCGCCAAAGCTCCAGTTAAGGCATTTGCTTTTTCAATATCTCCAGCTCGTTCGAATAGTGCTGCATGTTCTTCTACGAGCACATCAGCGCGGTAGCGCTTCTTAGAGTCCTTGTTATCGATCATCGGATCGTTAAAGCTATCAATGTGACCGGAAGCTTTCCAAGTGGTGGGATGCATAAAAATCGACGCATCGATGCCAACTATATTACCCTGCACCCGGGTCATAGTTTCCCACCAAAGTCGCTTTAAATTATTTTTTAACTCGACCCCATAAGCACCGTAATCATAAACAGCCTGAAGACCATCATAGATTTCTGAGCTCGGGTACACGAATCCGTACTCCTTCGCATGGGAAATAATATCTTTTAGATGTGCGTTTTCCGCAGGAGTTGCTGTTTTTGCCATGGTTGCAAAATTAGGGAAACTAATTGAATCTGGGTTCAGGTAGCGCTTGCATTTAATTCGAAGCGATTTTTTTTCCATCAAAAACCATTTATGAATCAGGAACTGAAAATACGGACGAGGGAATAAGCGAATTCAATTTCTGTAATAGCTGAATGAATTAAACTCTTGAGTATGCGAAACAAAAGTCCAAGTCCGAAGGCCAAACTCCAGTAAGCAGGCTTGAAACAAATTTGGTACTTGCATCTATAACTCTTGAAGCCCTTGAGCCCATTACTGTTAAATGACTTGCATAAAAAGAACTCCTGTCTTCAAAGAACAGGAGTTCTTCCTAGCAGTAAGATTTATTTATCTGAAAGTATAGTTGAATCCAAATCCTGCACGAAAGTAGTCGCCACGATCATCTGCAAATACCGGAGCAGCTTCCAGTACAATTCCGAAATTATCTTTTGCAAAAGGTTTCACCAATAGTCCGAAAGGAATTGCGAGGTAAAAATCATCGTTATCATTGTTTCGATTATTGCGGTCACCATCCATCCCAAGTCCTAGGCCAAAGTAGAAGTTGACATCTTGTTTTTGGATCACATTGTATCCTCCCATCAATTCAATCCCGATATCTCTACCTGTACTGATTCGACCTTCGCCAAAGAATTGTTTGTCAGGATTTGTGCCTATGGTGACAAAGGTTTCTGAACTTTGAAGATTGATTCCTGCACTGATTTGCGCAGTAGCGTACCCGAGAATCCCAAAAGAAAGTGCGAACAAGAGCACTAGTCTTTTCATATTAAAGTTGATCTGAGTTTCAAAAGCATTTACAAATCAACAGCCAAAGATGAAGTTTTACCAACCAGCCTCTTCTCGCAAAATTCTTCTTCCTTGAGCGGCGCTTTCAAACGCAGCTTCTATGATTTTCAACACGCTGATAGTTTGAGGAATGGTAACTAAGAGATTTTCTTTTCCTAAAATACTATCAGCAACATTTTGATAAAAAATTCGATAATCTCCATTTTCGGTTGGGAATGACTCGTCACTTTCGCTGTAGAAAATTTTTCCCCACTTCTCCCTTGGCTCCACACCCCAATCCTCACCTTCGGGACGCTGTCCTGCTTTGAACTTTACCTCCTGAACGTCTAGCCCAAATTTGAGGTAGGACGCTTTTTTTCCCTGAACCAAAAATCTTGGGGTGGGTGATGCTGACAAAACGCTGGCTGTCACCCGAGCGTTAATCGAACCAAAATCTAACTGAATATCAAAATAATCATCTGCGATTGCTCCAGTTCGCTGCTTTCGAATATCCGCTTGAACCCAATTAGGCAAGCCAAAAAAAAGTACGACTTGGTCAATCAGATGAACACCTAAATCATAGGTAATGCCGTTTCCAGGAACATCCTGTTCACGCCAATTCTCAGCGATACCTGGTCTAAATCGGTCAAAGTGTGACTCTAAATAAACGATTTCACCCAAAATATTGTCAGAAATCAATTTCTGAATAGTCAATACGTCTCCGTCAAAGCGTCGATTGTGAAACACACTTAAAATCAAATTTCTTTCTTGTGCAATCCGATTCAGCGCTTCTGCCTCCTGCGAAAAAATAGTCACAGGTTTGTCCACCACTACATGTTTCCCAGCCATTAAACATGCCTTTGCCATGGGAAAGTGAAACTCATTTGGAGTAGTAATGACAATCAAGTCTGCGGTATCGTCAGCCAGTAGCGCTTCCAAACTTCGAAAAGTCTGAACTCCCGGATACTTATCCTGACATTTGGTGCCGTTGCGTTCCACCGCAGCAGTAAGGAGCAGCGAGTCACAGACATCGATTAGCGGTGCATGCATTTTCTCAGCAACAGACCCAAAGCCGACTATTGCTGTCCTAATTGGAGTATTCATAAATTCATATCGTAAGCTTTATTCACTAGTTCTATTCGGGAAGTAACACCCAGTTTGACGTGAATATTTTTTCGGTGGGTTTCAACAGTCTGATGACTTAAGCTGAGAGTTTCAGCTATTTCTTTATTTTGAATACCATCCTTGATCAAGCTGATGATTTCCGTTTCCCTTCGCGAAAGTCTATATTTTGCACGAAACCCATCAAAGTAAACTCCCAGTGTTGCCTGCTTCTTAACTTTCTCAAAATTATGAACGTAATGTCCTCTGAAGAATTCATGAATGGTAAAGATCAACTCATCGGGATCAGCATCTTTCAGAATAAAGGCATCTGCGCCATCATTGATGACTCGTTTGTATATTTTTTCCTCATCGTACATGGATAGGACTACTACTTTAATCTCTGGATAATTTTTCTTCACGACAGCTAAAACTCCAAATCCATCCAGAATTGGCATATTTAGATCTGTAAGAATAACATCCACAGCCTGTCCCTTTAAAAATTCAACCAATTCTTTTCCATTTGGGAAAGTCTCGGCTACCATCATATCCTCCTCATCCTCTAGAAGACCTTCTATTCCTTTGGCAAACAAGTTATGGTCATCAGCAAGCGCGATTGTAATCATTAGAGTGGCTGGTGGAATGTTAAGAGCGTATAAGTTATTTCTAAATACTCACTTAGACAAGGTCAATTTGATTAGAGTTCCTACACTGGGCTCTGAATGAAGGCTAAATTCTCCTCCTATCGTTTCCATTCGCTTAGTCAGATTAAACATTCCACTACCATTAGTCCTCTGATTTGGATCAAAACCATTTCCATCATCTTCAATGACTATTTGTTGCTTACAGCCAAACTTAGCAGTCTTAATGGCAATTCGATTTGGTGAAGCATGTTTGATCGCATTATTGAGAATTTCTTGAATCACTCGGATCAAGACCAGTTTCTCATCTTTCTCTAGATTTGTTATTTGGCGACTCAGTTTGAAGTTCTGTTTCACAGAAGCCAGTGCTTTTAATTTTCTTTAATTGTTGGTCCATAAACTCATCCATGGTAATCTCCTCGACCCAGTCCAGATTTAACGTTTTAGAAGGCCCTCTGACTTCTTGAATAATTTGACTTAATAGTTGGCGGCCCTCGGTATGTTTTTCAGGTTTGACAGAACCAAAATTCAGCTTTGCCAAGGAAAGGAGTTGACCGATGTTATCATGGAGCTCTCTTCCTACGTGAGTAAGTGTCTGCTGTTGAATTTCATTTTCAATATTCAAGAGAATTTTCTCATGTGTCTCTTCAAGATGATCCAGCTTCTGGCGGTTTTGAACTTGTCGCTGTCGATGGAGCACTACGATGGATATGACAAACGTGGACATCAGTCCAGCAAGGAAAATCCCGGAAATAATGATCGTAATCAGTTGACCTTCTTGATCAGGCATGAGCGGGTTCTTTTTCTAATTTGACTTTAAGATTGGGAGCCGCAATGATGAGCACTATAACTACCAAACAAGAAATTCCCAAAACCATATCAATCAATGCTAGTGACTCAGCCAATAAAGGCTGTTTTTGCCAGAGGTATTCACGGGAATTATTCGTCAGAAAAGTAAGAGAGAAATAAAATAATAGGACAGTCACCAGCCAAAATGACATTAAGCGAAGGGGATTTACTTCCAAATAAGCCAGATCTTTCATCAAATTCATAAAAAACAGAATACAGGAAATCATCACAAAAGTAGCTCCTAATGAATACCTCATTGGTTGAAGCCCATAAACAGGCTCAAAATTAGTCAATTGAGAAATTACTAAAAACGAAAGAAAGGAGAAAAACATCAGGAAGATCAATTTCTTTCTTCGGCCACTGACATATATCCTTATAATGAGCAAATAGCAGCAGGGGATGATGGAATTAGCAGCCAAATTAAATAGCCATAAATTATATTTTGGATTTTCGGTATTCCCCAAAAAAGCATTGATGCTCGTATTGAGTCCTGTGTTATAAATTAAATACCTTCCAAAGTTTTCATACGAAATAGTAAATGCCAAAATAAAAAAAGGAGCAAATACAACTTGTTGGCTCTTTCTACTTTCGGTAGGAGTATGAAGAATACGAGACCTAATACCAATAAAACATCAATAAGAATCAAGTACCCACTAAGGAATGCATCTATATATTGCATAGCCTAATTAAAATTAGTTTTCAGGTTTAGGATTACAAAAGGGTGGGCAGATCCTACCACGGTTCTCATAATTATCATCCACCGTCGCTGTAACCAGTTCATTTTCAAAATTTGCAGGTCTCATCACAAGTGTTAAAGCTCCAGTTAGTTTCTCTGCATCCTTTGGGTGATACTTTTTAGCCACTTCTTCTGTGTATGCTGTAATGTAAAATTGGATACCTCCTTTTTTTGGATCTTTATCTGCTTTTACCAATAAGCCTTCTAAAGTCTCCCTACCAAAAAAGATCCAGTTTGTTTGGTCGGTTTTATCCTTGTTTTCTTTATCCTTGGCTGGCTTGCCCTTCTTGACTTCTTTGTCATATTTAGCTTTCATGCTTTAGAAATTCTCATAGAAAAGTTTTTTGTAAAGTCTAGAAATGGATTAAAACTGTAGAAATAATTCACCAAAAGATAAGAATTTTATCTGCGAATAGGCAAAAAAAAAGGAGTGGAACTTATCCTACTCCTTTTTGAATTTCATTAGTCAGCCTAGGCTAATTTCTTAGCCTCCTTCTCTGCCTCATTATCGATCTCTCTTTTCATCAAGTCTACTACTATAGGAGTAGCGATAAAAACTGAAGAATAAGTACCCACTATGATCCCTATGAATAAGGCAAAGGAGAATCCTCTAAGTACTTCACCTCCAAAAATCAAGAGTACGAGTACCACGATCAATGTCGTAAATGAAGTGATTAAAGTTCTACCCAAAGTTTGGTTGATTGCATCATTGAATACCTTCACCAATTTGTGTGTGCCTCTATTTTCGATATTCTCTCTGATTCTATCAAATACGATTACAGTATCATTGATCGAATAACCAATGACTGTCAATACCGCGGCAATAAATACCTGATCAATTTCAAATGTGGCTCCGAAAGCACTGGCAATTGCGAAAGCTGCAATTACAAACAAGGTATCGTGGATCAAGGCAATAATGGATGCCAATGAGAACTGCCACTTACGGAATCTCAACAGGATGTAAAGGAAGATCGCCACCAAAGCCGCAAGCATTGCCTCAGCAGAGGAAGCTTTGATATCATCTGCTACAGTAGCTCCTACTTTGGACGACCCTGTAATTGCAAACTTACCAGCGGCCAGTTTTGCAGCATCTTCTGTGAATGCCAATCCAGTCACGGTAGTAATTCCCGCTTTCACCTTGTTCTCGACCTCTAAGTTAGAAGCGGCATCGTCCTCATTTACAAGATAGGAAGTCGTCACTTTGAGCACATTGGATGCACCATAGGTTTTTACCTCTACCGATCCTTCAAACTCGTTATCTAACCCTGTTTTCAATTCGGAAGCTGCCAGTGGCTCAGAAAACGCCACGATATATGATCTACCACCTGTAAAGTCAACTCCAAATTTCAATCCGTTTACCGCCGCTATGCCAAGACCGAGTATGATGATACCTGTAGAGATCAAGTATGCAACTTTACGCTTACCTAGGAAATCCAAGTTCAATGTAGAAAGTACATTTTTTGCAAATGGCGTAGCAAAGCTGATAGCGCTCTTATCACCTTTCTTACTCATCCACGAAACAATCACTCGAGTGATGAATACTGATGAAAAGAAGGAGGAAGCAATACCGATCATCAATACAATTGCAAAGCCTTTTACTGGACCTTGTCCCAAAGCATAAAGGATCGCTCCTGTCATAAATGTGGTCACATTAGAGTCTAGAATAGCAGAAAATGCTTTATCATAACCTCCGCTAATCGCACTTAATAGCCCAACTCCATTACGGAGTTCTTCTTTGATCCGCTCAAATATTAAGACGTTCGCATCAATAGACATACCGATAGTCAAGACAATACCTGCAATACCTGGTAAGGTCAATGCTGCCTCCAGCTGTGCCAGTATGCCAAGAATAAAGAAGATGTTGAATACCAGCGCTGCGATAGCTACAAAGCCACCTTTGGCATAATAAGCTACCATGAATAATACCACAATCAGCAAACCAGCTAGCATAGATATCAACCCTTGATTCAGCGCTTCTTGGCCCAATGTTGGCCCGATGATACTTTCCTCTACAATTTGAGTTGGTGCAGGAAGTGATCCTGATTTCAGGATATTTGCTAAATCTTGAGCTTCTAGCAAAGAGAAGTTTCCAGAGATTTCTGACTGACCAGTTGGGATTTCTCCATTTACAACAGGAGCAGTGTAGACGTAGTCATCAAGCACTACAGCGATTCTTCTTCCAATATTTTCATTGGTCAATTTTCTCCATTTTCTAGCACCTTCAGCATTCATTTGCATAGATACTGCAGGGCGAGAGGTTTGATCCAAGGTTTGGCGCGCATCGGTTACCACATCACCTTCCAGTGGCGCCTGATCTGACCCTCTGGTAGATTTGATCGCAAAAAGCTCTAAAACTTCTGACCCATCATCTGCCTTAATTGGTTTTACTGCCCAAAGCAATTTGATGTCACGTGGAAGAAGCGACTTATATTCTGGCTTCTTCAAGATTCTGTTAATCGTCATTGTATCACGGATGTCGTAGGCTAAACCGAAGTTTGGCTTCAACAATGCGAAAATCGGAGAAGTGCTATTTGATTGATTCAATGGATCAATCTGCTCTAGTTGTTTTTCAAGCGCGTTTCTTAAGGAATCATCTCCAGTCAATCCTTCTGTGACTACTGAGTCAGCTGATACTTCTGAATTAGCAATATTATCAGCTACCCAAGATGAATTGATACTTTCCAGTGCTCCACTGATTTCATTTGACTCAGCTACTTCCCAGAACTGAAGTTTTGCAACTCCTTGAAGAAGGTTTCTTACTCGCTCTTGATTGTCTACTCCCGGAAGTTCGATCTGAATACGGCCTGAGCCCTGGATTCGCTGGATGTTTGGCTGAGAAGTGCCAAAGCGATCGATTCGAGTTCTCAAAATATTGAATGAACGCTCGATTGCATTTTCAACCTCAATATCGATGATTTCAAGGATCTCTGCATCCGTGGTTTCCAAAGAAATCTTACCTCTATTGGCTGCAGTTGCGAAAATTGCACTCAAGTTTTTTCCTGGATTATTTCGTTGCCAAGCGGTATAAAAAAGATCCACATACTTTGAAGTTGAAGTCTTTACCTCTTCCTTGGCTTCTTCCACTGATTTGTTGAAAAGCTCATCTTTAGGATTACCGGCGATTCCCTTTACGATCTCTACTGGAGATACCGCCAACGTCACGTGCATTCCCCCCTGGAGATCAAGACCCAGACCTAGTTCGGTCTCTTTTACTTCCTGATAGGTATAATCAGCTCCGAGGAAACTATAAACTGGCTGCCTCCATACGGAGTCTAGAAAGCCTTGTTTTTTGGCAAAGTCAATATTGCCAGTAGCGTCAGTAGCATAGGTTGTTGCTTTCTCCTGTACGCCGTTTGATACAAATGTGAATGACAGATAGTACAGGCAAAGCACTGTAACGATCACTGTCAAAAACACAACGACACCTTTATTTTGCATGGGTAATAGAAATTAATTGAATAGATATACTAGGAATAGTCCGACCGCTCGAGGGATCGAAGGGTAAATTAAAACGAGATTAGCGAAGGGAAATCAGGGACCTTTGGTAGAAATTATTCGTTCGAATAGGATTTCTACCAATTGGTTAGGCTGAAAAATACTGGTGGATTCGGTTAATACAGCAGTAGCGTTGAACTGAACAAGCTCATAAATAAAATATAAAACACTCTGGGAGACATGTACTGCAAAAGGCACTACAGCATCAACTGCCACATCTAAAAAAGTTTTATTTTGATCTCCATCGGCAGGTTGTTGCTGCTTTTCGATATTAGCAACCGAACCTGTGGGAGGCACATACTCAATACTGGAAATAAATAAACAAAACAACAATGCCAGTAGCACAGTGATGCGCTGTTGAATACGATTGTTTGATGTTTTTGCCTGCTTCATTCCATGCAAATATAGCCAATAAATAAAAGAAGGAAAGATTTGTCTCTTTTTTTTGGAATTAAGACTCTGACTTATACCGAAGAAATGTTCGAATAACTTCCAACGCCTTATCAAAATTGTGATTATTAGTCACGATCAAGTCTGCTTCATTTTTGAATGGTTTGATGTATTTCTCATAGGTAGGCATCACATGCATCTCATAGCGATAGAGTACATCATCCAAATCATATCCCCGTTCAACTTTATCTCTGATGATTCTTCGCTTTAGCTTGATATGGTCTTTAGCATCAATAAAAATTTTCAAATCTAATAAATCAGCTAATTCTGGGTAGTACAACACAAAAATCCCCTCCACAACAACTACCGGAGAGGTCGCAAAAGTTAGCATTTTAGGCGTTTTTGCAGCATTATTGAATGTATACTCTTCTCGATACACAGTCTCTCCTGCCTGAAGCTTCCGAATATCCGCCGCGTATTGCTCGAAATCTATGCTGTGTGGTGTGTCAAAATTATATACTCCCTGTGGATCTATTGGCTGAAGATGCCTTGGCTTGTAGTAATTGTCCTGAGAAATAAGGCAAACCTCCCCGGGTTCAAAAGTACTAAGCAATCGCTCTAAAAATAAAGTCTTCCCAGAGGCAGACCCTCCAGTGATCCCAACAATAAATGGTTTTTGCATGCCGCAATTTATTAAAATCAATTCCTTTTTCAGAATATTCTATGTGAAAGGAAGTCGATCAAGCCTGAAACGGCAATTCCACGGTGACTGATTTTATTTTTTTCAAGTATTGACAATTCTGCAAAAGACTTTGAGAACCCGTTTGGCTTAAAAATCGAATCGTATCCAAAACCCCCGTCTCCAGTTCGCTGCTCTAATATCTCACCTTCGGCTACACCCTCAAATTGATACTCTTTTCCATCCAGGAGTAGCGCAATGACTGTTTTGAACCTCGCTTTTCGCTCAGGTTTTAGGACACCTTCTAAAGCTTTTAGAAGTTTATCAAGGTTTCGCTGGTCAGACCGAGGTTCTCCGGCATATCTTCCGGAATATACACCTGGTGCACCAGCCAAGGCATCAACCTCTAGCCCGGTATCATCCGCGAAACAGTCGACACCGTAATGTTTTTTAACATAACCAGCTTTCTCGAAAGCATTATATTTCAATGTATTTCCCGTCTCAGGCAATTCCTCATAACAGCCGATGTCTGCTAATGAAACAATTTGAATTTGAGTACCCAAGGCGGTTTTGACTTCTTCTATTTTGTTATGATTATTCGTAGCGAAACAGATTTTCATGATCAAAAATAACACTTTCTTTTCTGATTAGTCTTCGGATGATTTCTAACGCAATAGATGGATAGTTCACTTGCGCTCAATAAAATGCTTTGAGAAAAACAATGCATCCACTAAATTCGGTGTCTGTTCCTAAGTTTTACTACCAGAAGCCAGAAGCAACCAAAATATAATTTGAGTAAAATCGATGAATTGGCGTTTTGAGTCTTTCCGCTCAAAAAGTGAAGAAAATATAGCTACTGGTATAATAGAGGATAGATATAGTATAAAGTGTAGTTTTTTAAAAAATGAAAAAAATAACAGTTTACTGCGGCTCGCGTAAAGGGAATTCTTCTGTTTTCGAATTAGCTGCTAAGTCGCTCGCTCAAGAGATGATTAAACGTAATCATACATTGATCTATGGTGCCGGAAGAGTAGGTCTCATGGGTGTGATTGCAGACGAGATGCTTTCAGGTGGTAAGGAAGTAATTGGAATAATTCCTCAAAAACTGGTGGACCGAGAGGTGGCACATCGGGGCTGCACAGAATTGATTATCGTAGAAACGATGCGTGATCGAAAATGGCTTATGGCTGAGCAAGGAGATGGTTTCATAGCCATGCCGGGTGGAATTGGTACTTTTGAAGAGCTTTTTGAAATTATGACCTTGAATCAACTTCATTATATCCAGAAGCCACTCGGACTTTACAATGTCGACGGCTACTACGATAAATTGATTGATTTCTTAAAGCATGGAATGGAACAGGGATTTCTTTATCCAGAGCAAGAAGGATTGTTGATTGTCTCTGCCGATCCTGTAGCACTCCTTGATAAGATGACAGCATACATTCCAAAGGGAAGTGCTGACTGGTAAAGATCTAAAAATAAGCAGCTTATTTTTTAAGTATCAACCACATCAAATTCATAAAACTTCTAAAAAGATGGAGTAAAAAAATAAGTTTTGTACTTTCACTGGTCAATATTCTCAAAATGATCGAAAAAATCTATCCCTCAGATAAGAACTATATACTCAGGCAAGCCCAGTTTGCACTTGAAGATAAGTTGGTCGATCAGATGATCTGCGAATTGAAACGCTCGTATACTTATATGTACAATCCGCTTTTGTTGATGGATCAAACGTATATCAATATCCTTAATACCTTTAATTTTCCATTTGAAAGAGTGCAAATAATCTATCGTCAGCTCTGTGGGATCTACAGATTTAAAAATGAAAACAATCAGCTAGAAATCCTTTTTGATGGTAGAAATCATTTGGACAAATTCAAAGAAGAATGGGAAGCTGCGTTTATTACTTGGACTAGGGAACTTGGAGCACACGAGCAGTATGTAAAAACAATGCTCCGAATGACTCTGCTCTATGATAACGAAAGTCGCTCTGAATGGGCTGAGAATTCTTGTAAGGCATTTGTCAACAAGTTTTTTGAGCTTAAGATCATTAAGCGCTATGGAGAGTTGAAATTGAAAGTCGAGTAAATCTTAAAAACCTCAACCTGCCTACTGTAGCGCCACCTACTACCGAATGCCCGCTGTTCAACTGTCTACTGACTTTCTGCCAACTGCCCAATTTTTACTAGTTACTGACTTCCTGCCAACTATTTTACTGC
>JBDNIP010000480.1:0-3268 GCA_041688245.1 Algoriphagus sp. | reverse complement strand
TCCATTATAAAACTCTCCGGTAATTTTATTGTAAATATTAAATGCCAATTCAGTCAAAGCTTCAACTCTCATTTGAAAGCATAATTATACCAGATTCTGAATGAGCAGAAATTTACTTACTGTGTACGTAAACATTATTTCTTAGATTTATTAATATGGTAATGTCTACTTTAAATTCTTCTAGCATTAACTTGAGATCAGCTATTAGCTTAGCCATTTGAGAGGAGTTTGAAATTCTATTTGGATTATATTCATTTGTTTCAGGTAAAGGTGTAGACTCTAAAGTTCTGAGGAATTTATAGAAATTATACTTTTCATTTCTCCTATCGCTAAAAGCTTAGTGAGCTGGATAATAATAATGAATCTAAGCTGATGGAAGTAATATTTAAAAAAGAATGGCTCTTTACCCAATCCTCATTTTCTGCGGATTTTACACCTATATATTTAGCATTTTTTACCGATACTAGAATATCAAATAATATTCCAAGAACATTCTTTTTATATTTTCAGATTTCCGCTATTGTCATTTTTAAGGAGTGCTAAATTTTGAAATCTTTTTGATCTTCTCGAAGTATGCATCCCAGTGTTCTTTTTTATCAGATGCCGAAGGATTACAACCATCATTATAAAACCACACTTGATTAATCTTTTCTTCTTTATCCCTTCTAATTCCTGTTTCACTCCAGGCTAGAGCTAACAGAGTCTTCTCATGCAACGCTTTATACTTTGTCCAAATTGGGCATCCTGGAAGAGCGTTTGGCACTCTACTATCGTATCGAATATCATTAAACCCTAAAGGCATATATTCTCGATTAAAGGCCATCCATTCACCATTTTCATTCCGGATAATACCATAAGGCATATTGATTCTAAAGAAGTTTCCTAGCATAATATATTGATTAAGTAAATTATTTTATTTCCGTTATACAGGTTAACAAGTCTGGGTATGTTCTATTTCTTATACAATCTCCACCCCATCTATCTCCCCCATAATCCTTTCGGTCTCCGCCAATGCCTTAATAATCTTCTGATAATGCAGAATATCTTCAAATTCTAGGGTGCGGCCTTTGCGGTCTTTGAGCCATTTTTGGGCGGGTTGGTAGCCGCCGATGTAGAAGTTCCAGGCGACTTCTGGAACCTTGTCGAAGTACTGTTCGGAGTTGATGTAGACTCGGCCGAGTGAGCCAACTTTTCCAAAGTTTGAAACTTTGGAAAAGTTATCGTCCTCGACAAACCTTGGCTTCTCTACTTCATTATCGCCTCCGATTGGGTATTCGGTGATGTAGTCATTTAGGCTTGGGCTTTCCATCAGGTGCAGGGCGCGAAGTTCTCCGCCGAGCTTTACGAGTTTCCAGTACTTCTCCACGTTATCAGGATAGGGAACTCGCGGGAAATCGATCTTCAAAAACTCCTTGTAGGTCTCTCGATAGGTAGGCGAATGCAGCACCGCATAGATATAATCCAGCAAATCAATCGGCGCAAAGCTACCCTCTCTTTCAGGAGAGGGGCTGGGGGTGAGATCTTTCTCAGGCACGAAACTCAATCCCAAACCCTTCGCTATCTGATCCACAATCTTCATATCGAGGTTGGGAGTTCGGGTAACATTGGAATCTAAGGAAAGTTGGGAATCGGAATCTGGGTAGAGGTAAAGGGGGAAATTAACTCCTCCTTCTTTAGTACGGTTTGAAATAAAACATTGTTCTGAAATTATATTTGTAATAAAAATATGATCAAATGGCAAAGACGCAAGTTGCCTTGTACTTACTAAGGCTAAATTATCTCGTAAAAACTGCTTTCGTATTTTATTCTGAGGATACGACACAAAAGCCCTGGAATTTCCACTAATAAATGTGTATCGCTTATCAAATGGTCTGTAGTTTAATATAGAAAAATAACTATTACCATGTTGATTTACGTCTGCAATAGCATTAGAAATCTTCCAATCCCTGCTGTCATCTTTTACCTTGTATTTAATCTTTATTTCTTTTTCATTCAAATTTCTGAAATCTTCTATTACATTCAATAATTCATCTTTTCTAATTGATATAGCAAGTGAGTCATTCTTTGTCAAAACACCAATGGAAGAAATTATAAACAAATCTCTTATGGAAAATTTTTGTTCATATTCTTTCTTGGTCTGGAAATCTCTCTCTAAAAAATAGTATTCGGGACCTGAATATATTATTTCTCTGAAAGGAATTGAACTTAAACTTTTTTCAGCTAAGTACTCGTATTTATAATCTCGTTTTCCCAATAGATCGAATTTATAAAGTTTTGCTAAATCATCACTCCTATTTTTCCCACTTTTTATAAAGAAGTTAATCGAAACACCCTGCATAATATCAAAGACATTTTCATCTTTTGTACCATCCAAAGCTGTTTCTTTTTTCTTTGCATTTCCATGCAAATCAATAGTATATATTTTATCAAAAGTCTTTAGCAAGTTCCAGCGCATTCCCCGAAAGGTTGGATTATCTAAGAAGCCATGCGGATTGATAAAAGCGAGAATTCCAGATCCATTTTTCTCTATAAAATGCTGTCCGTAACGGATAAACTTGACATAATCGTCATTAATAAACTTTGAGTTTTGTTCTTTGAGTTTTTCTTTTCCTCCGGGTTCTTTTTTATAATCCTCCATCAGATTCATTATCCACTCTCCTTTATTAGCGCTTTCTCCACTATAAGGAGGATTCCCTGCTACGATCATTACAGGCGCATCGCGCTTGATCTGATTGGCTTCGTTTGCCTCGGCACTTAGCCAGTTGGCAAAGAGGGTTCCGGTGTCTTTGTGATATTCTTCCAAACTATTGGTCAGGTAGATTCGGAATCGTTGGCCTTTGGTACCCGTATAGCCCGTTTGCTTCAAGAGCAGATCCAGCTTCAGATGCGCCATCGCATAAGAAGCCATCAGGAGTTCGAAACCATTGATGCGTGGCAGAAGGTGATTTTCCACATAGCTGTTCCAAAGTCCCTGCTGTCCTTTCATCTTGGAATAGATCTGATTGATCGCTTCGGCGACGAAGGTTCCTGTTCCTGTAGCCGGATCTAAGAATTGGACCCGATGTACTTCTTGTTCTATTTCGCGCATTCCTCTGGAGAAGCGTTTGTCATGGGTAGGAATTGGGACTTTGATTGTGGTTTTGGACGTATCCGCCAGTCCCATCGGCAAGCCGAATTCATCGATCAGAATATCATCCACTGCTCTGATGATAAAATTCACCACGGGATGCGGCGTGTACCAGACGCCACGGGCTTTGCGCAGCTTAGC
>JBDNIP010000479.1:0-3210 GCA_041688245.1 Algoriphagus sp. | reverse complement strand
GTGAATCCTGTGCATCGGTTATGGAAAAAGACCTAATATTCTTAGCGTAATCCGCGATTTGGTATCTTCCTGGCCTCCAAGATGGTAGTTGCAGCACTAGTTTCTGGGGGCTTTCCAGATAGATAGATAGCTCAATTTGAATAAATTGAGAAGCTCGGATGGTACTTTTAATATGATAGTATGCTTTCATGAGTAATTCTGTTAAACAATTTTATTCTTGAATTTGTAATTGACGAAATGGTACTTATATTTGCAGTCCTTTTTGGAGGGTAATCCAAGGGAATTTAATCAGGCAAGTAATTAGATAAAGATATTCGATCATGAAAAGAACATACCAACCTTCCCGTAGAAAAAGAAAGAATAAGCACGGTTTCAGAGAAAGAATGTCTTCTGCAAACGGAAGAAGAGTGCTGAAGGCAAGAAGAGCCAAAGGAAGATATAAGCTTTCTGTTTCTTCTGAAAAAACATTGAAGAAGTAATTCTAAGTATTGATTTTCGTATGTTAACGTGCGAATTCGAGCTCTCTGATGAATTATCGACTCCCAAAAAGTGAGCGGCTACACGCTGACAAACTTATCAAGGAACTTTTTAACGAAGGTTCCTCTTTTTTTTTGTACCCCTTCAAAGTCCTTTTTTATGTTAAAGGGGAAGTTGAAAAAGGAACTGTTCAGGTGCTTTTTTCCGTTTCAAAAAAGAAAATCAAGAAAGCGGTTGGTAGAAATTTAGTACGTAGGAGGATAAAAGAAGTCTATCGATTGAATAAATCACTCCTAGGGTTAGGTGAAAAACAAATTTCCATTGGTTTGATTTACGTAAGCTCCGATTTAATGGAATTCGCAGCCCTTCAACCTAAAATGATTGCTATCTTGAAGAAGCTTTCCCCACTACTTAGCCAAAATGATCCAAAAAATGACAAAACCAGTTAAGAAACTAATACTAATTTCTCTTGTAGGAGTTCTCATTATAGTAGGGCTCTTTGCATTCACTGCAAAGAATGACAAACTATTTGCCATCGCAAAAAACATTGATATTTTTGCCACTTTGGTCAGAGAGCTTGATTCTTATTATGTAGATGAGATTGATCCTGACGAGTTGGTGACCATTGGGATTAACGCCATGCTAGAAGAATTGGATCCTTACACGCAATATATCCCAGAAGAGAATTCAGATGATTTTAGGATGCTCATTACAGGCGAATACGCAGGAATTGGTGCATTGATAGGAAATCGAGGAGAAGGTAACATGATCATTATGCCTTATACAGGTTTTCCAGCCCAAGATGCAGGGCTGAAGATCGCAGATTATCTTCTTCAAATAGATACCACTAAAGTAACTGGACTTGGAACTTCTGATGTGTCTACCTTATTAAAAGGACCTGCGAATACTGAGGTTTTGCTAAAAGTAAAACGAGATCAAGACACCCTACAGTTCAAAGTTGTTCGGAAGAAGATTACAATTAAAAATGTTCCTTACTACGGAAAACTTGATTCTCGAACCGGTTATATCAAATTGAGTGATTTCACCACCAATGCTGCCAACGAAGTTAGAAATGCGATAGTAAATCTAAAAGCTCAAGGAATTGATCGCTTGGTACTGGATTTAAGGGATAATCCGGGAGGACTAGTGAGTGAAGCCGTTGAGATCGTCAATTTGTTTATTCCCAAAGGAAGAGAAGTAGTAAAAACAATTGGCAAATTAGAGAATGTCAACTATACTTATAAAACATCAAAGACACCTTTAGACAAGGATATCCCAATGGTTGTTTTGATCAATGAGCGCAGTGCCAGTGCATCTGAAATTGTAGCGGGAGCTTTACAAGATTATGATCGGGCTGTTTTGGTTGGAAGAAAATCTTTTGGAAAAGGATTGGTCCAAACTACGGTTCCTTTGACCTATAATTCACAAATGAAAGTAACTACTGCAAAGTATTACATTCCGAGCGGTCGTTGCATTCAAGCCATCGATTATTTGAAAACCAGAGAAAACGGTGAGCTGACTACTGTTCCAGATTCCTTGCGAAAAGAATTTAAAACCAAAAATGGTAGAATTGTTTTAGATGGAGCAGGAATTGAGCCTGACCAATTGACAGAACCTATAAGCTACGCTCCTATATCATATAGTCTTGTTGCTAGGAGTCATATTTTTGATTTTGCTACGGAATACTTCTACAAGCATGCAAAAATTGAAGAGCCAAGTCTCTACTCAATCTCTGATCAGGAATACAAAGGTTTTCTGAGCTGGTTGAAAGGTAAAGAATACGATTACATTACTTATCTTGAAAAGTCGGTAGAGGACATGCGGAAGAATGCAGAGAAGGTGGAATATTATTCTGAGATCAAAGATCAGATTCAGGTACTTGAAAGTAGGGTGAAACACAATAAGGAGCAAGATTTGATTACTTATCAAAAAGAGATTAAAAAAATTCTTTCGGAAGAAATCGTATCACGTTATTATTTTCAAGAAGGAATGATTGCAGCAGGATTGAAAGAAGATGTTGATGTCATAAATGCCAAACAATTCTTAAATAATCCTGAAAAATTCAGATCGACTCTATCTGCTAATACTAAATAGGGTCCCTATGGCACATATTCTTTCCATAGAAACTTCTACGCAGATTTGTTCAATCGCACTTCACCAGAACGGGGTGTTAATCGACTCAGCGATTAATGAGGGTAAAGGAGCACATTCACAGTTGTTAATGCGTATGATTTCGGATCTCTTGGATCGGTGTGATTTAAGTATTAAAGAGTTAAGTGCAATTGCCGTTTCCAAAGGACCAGGATCCTATACAGGATTGCGAATAGGTGTATCAACTGCCAAGGGATTAGCCTTTGCTTGGGATTTGCCCTTAATTAGTATTCCTACTTTGAAGCTCTTGGCTTATGCAGCTATCAAAAACATTGAAGGTATTACTTATGTTATTCCGGTCTTGGACGCAAGACGAATGGAAGTTTACCGGGAAGTTTTTGACTCAAAGTTAAATACCCTTTCGGCTTTAGATTCTGAGTTAATCGATCAAAACTCCTTCAAGGCTTGGTTAGATCTTGATAAAGTTTGTTTTTTAGGAGATGGAGTTGCGAAGTTGAAAGAAGTTTTAGTGAACCGCAATGCGATATTTCTGGATATTGAAATTTCTGCAAGATTCATGGGAGAGTTAGCTTTAAATAAATATAAAACGTCCAATTTTGAGAATTTAGCCTATTTCGTTCC
>JBDNIP010000478.1:0-5719 GCA_041688245.1 Algoriphagus sp. | reverse complement strand
CAGTGGACCAGCGTCAAACAAAGCATTCAGGAGAAAACACTGGAAACGTTAAAGGATTCTCCATTCAATAAAATTCGGATGTGTATTTTTCCCAAGGATTACGTCTATGGAAATAAGACTGAACCCTGGGAATACCCCTTTTCCAGAGAAGATGATGTTAATGATTTTACCCAACCCAATGTTGCGTTCTTTCAAAATTTTGATAAACGGGTCAAGCAATTAATGGAAATGGGCATTCAAGCCGATGTCATTCTTTTTCATCCTTATGATCGATGGGGTTATGCGGAAATGGGTGGTGAAATGAATGAAAAATATGTCCGTTATGTCATGGCCCGGCTCTCTGCCTATCGGAATGTGTGGTGGTCGTTGGCCAATGAGTGGGATATACCCTCCATCAAAGAGTCGATTGATTGGAAAGGTATAGGAACCGTACTTCAGAAGGAGGATCCCCATCAGCGCTTTAGGGGTATTCACAATTGGTACAGTTCGGAAGATCATTTTTATGATCATACGGAATCTTGGATCACTCACGTTTGTACCCAGACCAATGAATTTTACAATGCTCAGCGGTGGAGGGAAATGTACCAAAAGCCACTTCTTTTTGATGAAATGAGGTATGAAGGAGATGTTCCGAGCGGCTGGGGCAACCTCACAGGGGAAGAAATGACCGCTTATTTCTGGATGGCCGGCTTGAGCGGGGGATATCCAACCCATGGAGATACCTACAAGAACGATTCAGATCAGGAAACCGAAGTGCGTTGGTGGGCTAAAGGAGGGACACTTATGGGAAAGAGTCCTGAGCGAATTGCTTTTTTCAAACGTATCATGGAAAAACTGCCTGTTACCGAAATGGATCCAAAACTTATACCAGGAGAGGATCCAAAAGAACTGATGAAAAACCAATACCATTTTTCCAAGAAGGGAAATACCTACCTGGTTTATGCCCCAGCGGCTAACCAAGAAATTATCCTGGACCTTTCAGGTGGTGGGACTTATACCCTGCAGGTGTTGGATACGTGGGGAATGGAAATCAAAGAAGAAAAATCCATTGATGCCGGGGAGTTCAGGTTTACAACCAGTGACTCCTATACGGCGGTAAAAATCGTACGCTAGCAAACAAAACAGGCTGTCAAATTTGACAGCCTGTTTTGTTTTTAGTTTATAACTTTGAAAATTAAGGGGAAACACCCGCTTCTGTTTCATAAGAATAGAAGAAGTGATCTTTGCGTGGCAGTGTGGAAACTCCACCGTTCAAAAACTTATCCACTTCCACCGCGCATTCTCTTCCTTCAGAAACAGCCCATACAACCAGAGACTGATCTCTCCGAATGTCGCCAGCGATGAAAATTTCGGGAACGCTGCTCTTATATTCCTTCGATTTGGGTAAGCCATTTTCCATCATCTCAACCTCAAATGCTTCCAGAAGTCCATTCTTTGGTCCCGAGTACCCAATGGCCAAAAAAGCCAGGTCACAGGGTATAACTTCTTCACTACCTTCAATTTCAGAAAACTGCATCCTGCCGTTTTCTTCTTTCCATTCGATTTCCGCAATTTTAAGCCAGTCACTTCACCGGCACCATTCTTGGTAAATTCTTTGGTGAGAACTGACCACAAGTGATCGGCACCTTCCTCGTGGGAACTCGAAGTTCTTAGCGTCATTGGCCATTCAGGCCATGGATTTAAGGTCGGTCTCCGCTGAGGAGGTTTTGGAAGCAATTCCAACTGGGTAATGAAGGCTGCGCCGTGCCTCTTGGATGTGCCTATTCAATCACTTCCTGTATCTCCACCTCCTATGACGAGTACATGTTTTCCAGGTGCATTTATGTGGTTTTTGGACTCAAAAAGTATTCCCGATCTCCCTGCGGTCATCGGGACAGGCTATCCACTACAATAAGGAGGGCCTAGCGTTAAGAAATTGTCCCTTAGGACAATTTTAGCACAGAGCCAAGCTGTGGGTCGGCCATTGCATTATATCGGATCTTTGTTGGCAGGCCTAGAAAGTAGATTTGACAATCGCCTCCAGAGGTATTAAGGGTTTATAGAGAATTAATGGTCGGCACTCTTTTGTTCGGAACCCAATTTACTCATCCATTAGTTTTGTCATTTAGAATTTTTTGGATTAATTACGAAAAATCGAAGACACTTTAACCTCAAAACCTAATTTATGCCAGATACTAAATTGCCATCTATCCGCTATCGAGTGCTGGATCGATGTTTTTCTGATTTTACTCGCAACTACCGGATCGAGGATTTACATAAAGCCTGCAATAAGGTATTAGCAGATCATCTTGGTGAATTACCCGATACCGTGGTAGTAAGTATGCGTACTATTCAAGATGATATTGCTTTTATGCAATTGGAGAATTCATACAATATTCCATTGGAAATAGTCAAGGCCTCAGATGACAAGAGGAAAAACTATTACCGCTACAGTAATCGAGAGTTTTCAATTAAAAAACAACCACTCTCCCAGCAGGATGCTGAGATGATAACAAATGCAATAGAAACAATTCTTTTGTTTAAAGGTCTTCCTCAGTTTGAATGGGTGGAGAATACCTCCAACTTAATCAGAAACTTTACCATACAGCAAGATCAAAAGTTAAAAGCGATGGTTTTTGACCAAAATGAATACCTTTTTGGAAAAGAATATTTTCAACCTCTTTTTTATGCCGTACGCAATCAAACTCCTCTTTTGTTGAGTTATAAGCCTTTTGACAAGCCTATAGAGCATCATAAAATCTCCCCTTACCTTCTAAAACAATATAATAATAGGTGGTTTTTATTGAGTCGCTCTGATCGATATGATTATCTGATTAATTTGGCTTTAGACCGGATTCAATCCGTTGGGGAAGGTTCTCATAAATTTCTGGATTATCCAGAAGGTTCGCCAGAAGAATTTTTTGATGATATTGTCGGTGTTACCCGGAATTTACAGTCAATTGAGAAAATTGAAATTATTGTTCGTGCTGATCTTTATCCTTATTTGGAAACAAAGCCCATCCATAGCTCCCAAACAACAATACATGGACAATCAGATGATCAATGGAAAAAAATAACGATCGATATCATCCCAAACTACGAGCTCTATTCAATTATCCTCTCTCATGGCTCTAGAATTAAGATAATGGGGCCAGAAAAGGTAAAGCAGGACTTTATGAAAATAGTCAATCAAACTTATTCCCAATATTTCTAAAGATCTAATCATCTCAAAAACAGATTAATCCGCATGTACCATTAGGTGCATGCGGATTTTTTTCGCCTGGTCTCAACTAGATGAAGTTCCGCTGCAGCTATTGCCTGTTTTTTTGCATCATCAGTTAAAACAAACACCTATGGAATCAACAACATCAGTATTCAAACCAGAGCCCAGCTATCATGGCATGATACGTATGGATCAGCGCGGAATAAGCAAAGCCGCAGTGCAAACGGTGATAAACAAAGGTCGAGTCATCCACAAACAAAGCTTGAAATACTTCTTTGTTCCAAAATCCCAAACTAGGGATTGGACTCCTGGAGATCAGGAGGCAGTAATGGATCTAGTGGTGATTACAGATCTATATGTCCGGGAGGTGGTCACTTGCTACAGACATCCACAGGCGGTCCACAAAATCAAGAAGAAGTCAAAAAGATTAAAAAAGAAAAATACATGAAGTAAGCCTGCGTCTATCCAGCTTAATCTTGTATCAACAAACCAACAGGAGGTGAATCATGGATAAAATAGACCCAGTAAAACCATAAAATAAATCTTCAAAAACACTAAACTTCAAACAGCATGACAATAGATATAGATAAAATTCTTGAGTTCTTTTTAGAACTGACCTTAGGCCTATTAGCGAGTTATGTATCATGGTTCCTATTTTAAGGAAAAGCTATCCTTCTGGATTTGATGGGCTATGGTCCTTGATTTAAAGTAATCAAAAAGTAGAAGACAAATTCCATAAACCGATGTTGCGATTATTGCAATTAATCTTTCATCATTAAAATAAAAGGAGGTGTACTATGAGTACTCAACTGGTAATTAGTCACAAAACTAAAATTTCAAACATCTAAATAAATATACTGTGGAAGATAAGAAAAAATTACTCGTGATTCTGGGCACATTGGCTATCGCAGCTATCAAAATAGCTTTAGATCATCTCGAAGGGAAGTAGTCCTTCATCAAAAGGTACAAATCACATGAAGCAAACTCGCGTCTAGTGCGATTAATCTTGCATCAATAAATCAAAAGGAGGTGAATCATGGAAAATCGAATGAATGTATGCGCTAAATAAAATTCTGACAATTAAAACTAAGAAACCATGACTGATAAGAAGAAGCTCTTGATCGTGTTGGGTGCCGTGGCAATCGCAGTGATACAAATCCTGCTTGACACCGAGGGTAAAGAGGAGCCCAAATAGACTAAATCAAATACATGAAGTAAGCCTGCGTCTACCGCCGGTAAACTTGCATCAACAAACTACGGAGGTGAATCATGGATAAATATAAACGAGTAAATAAAAATAAATTTTCAACATTAAATACTAGAAATAATGACTTATCAAAAAGAAATTCTGAAGGCACTTATTCCCCTAGCCATCGCATTAGTGAAAATCACAATCGTAATTCTTGCAAAGAAATAAGCCAAATTAATTGATAAATATATGAAGCAAGTCTGCGTCTATCGCTGCTAAACTTGCATCAACAACTAACGGAGTTGAATTATGGACAATCTATTTAAAATCAAATATTAGGACTGGAAGAAACTTTTTAGAAGTAGTACTCCGGTGAAATTCAAATTTTCAACACTAAAAACGGAGGAATCATGACAGATGAATTCAAATTCGAAAAGCAGGCCTATTACCAGGCACTCGAGGACCCCCGATGGAAACGATTACGAATCACCATCCTAGAGCGAGATGGGCACCACTGTAAACTATGCCACAGTACCAATACACTGCAAATTCACCATCGACAATATCACAGATATAAGACTAGCGGAGAGTGGCTTAAGCCATGGGAATATCACCCAATCTATCTGGTGACACTATGCGGTACCTGCCATACTCAGGGACATCTTGACTTCGCTGTTCCAATTAAAGACATTTTAAAAAAGACACAATTATGACATTCTTCAGCAAATTATTTGGGAAAAAATCTCCCACCCCGGTCGAGCAAGGTATAGTTGCAGCGGATCCTATGATGACTTCCATACCGCAAATCGATAAATCCATCTTCATAGAAGACCGCGATCCTTCCGTATTGTTTCCATCACAAGAGCATATAAGACCTAAGACTCAAAAGAGTATTCTCGAAGACTTGAAGTCTGAGGACTATTATGGGATAGGCAAAAGAGATGGTTACGAAGATCATCAGCTTACCCTTCAAGATATGCAAGTGGATATTATTGCTTCCAGATTTAAGGAGGAATTCTACAAGGCATTGGAGGATATCGAAGAACGAGTCGCCATGATGGAAATGTATCTAACACCCGAACTCCAACTAGCGATGCCTGAGCAGCACGAGCTTATCCATACAAAGTGTGACTTGCTGGTAAAGCAAAAGCGAATACTACTGCTGCAAATGGATCTTGCCGTCACTGGCGAGGGATATATTGAAAAATCGGTCCGGCATTATAAAGCCGGTTTTAGAAAAGGCATGGCCTTGTACTTAGAAGAAAAATTATTGTTCGACCAATCTAAATCACTGTAAGCATGACTGTTAAATTCTTTTCAAAACTATT
>JBDNIP010000477.1:0-2422 GCA_041688245.1 Algoriphagus sp. | reverse complement strand
TAGATAAAAAGATACTTGGTATTTTAAATTTTGCTAGTGATGAATCACTAGAATTTAGCAAAGATCACTACATAATGTGACTATCGTCAATCGTAGTAGTAAACTGATTTCTGTTGATTAGCGGGCTGGACAGGTTGTAAGATAAGTTGAGAAGGGTAATAGCGGTCCGTTTTAATGAATCCTGTTTTCTCAATCTAAAAAATTGCAGCTACAAAATCTATTATATGCCGCAGTTTCCTGACTTAGAATCAGGAAACTATTTTTGGAAGCAGTGATACTCATTCTGCGATTTAGTGTCTACTCATTTAGTGGTACGAAGGCTACATCGCTTCACTAGTATCCTATTTCTCCAGAAGCTGGATTCACCCGGATAAGCAATCCGAATTAAGAAGCAGGTAAGATTGAGCATTAGACAAGCTTTTTAGATATTCTAATGGAAAGGCAGTCCTGACAACTACCTAGAACAGTTAGGGCAAATTATACTTGGTGCAATTCGTGAACTTTCCAAATCGATGTGAGAAAATGTAACTGGAGGAATAGACAAATCTGAACTTCCAAGCCTGATTTTAAGATTACACCTACAATAAAAAGTCATTTTTTGCAGTCTTATACTATGGGGTAAGATACTTTGGAGTAAGATACTTTCTATCCGGACTCAATTTTTAATCAATTACTAAAAATTAACTAATATGCCATTTTTGAAACACAGTAAAGGAAAAGAGCCTGTAGAGATTTTCTATCAGGATTATGGAAATGGAAAGCCAGTCATTTTGATTCATGGTTGGCCGTTGAGCCATCAGAGTTGGGAAAGTCAGCTCAGAATTTTGGTGGAAGAGGGATTCCGTGTGATTGCTTACGATCGACGTGGGTTTGGAAAATCCTCGCAGCCTTGGGGAGATTATGATTACACTACTTTAGCAGGTGACTTGCACGAATTGATTCTCCATCTTGATCTTCAAGATGTGACCTTGGTAGGATTCAGTATGGGCGGGGGAGAAGTGGTCAGATATATGACTGAATTTGGTACTGACCGGATTTCAAAAGCTGCTTTGATCTCATCGATTATTCCGATCGTTGCACAGAAAGATGACAATCCTGAAGGAGTTCCTCAAGAGGCATTGGATAATATTTTGGGAGCGCTCAAAACAAATCGGCTTGGATTCTTGAAAGAATTCCATAAAAATTTCTACAATTTCAAGAAAGGAGCAGTAGGAGTGACTGAAGCAAATTTGAAGTTTGACTTTTCAATAGCCTCCCAAGCGTCTCCTAATGCTACAATCAAGACAACGGAGGCTTGGGCTGGGACGGATTTCAGGACAGAACTGAAAAACGTCAAAGTGCCTACATTGATCGTTCACGGGGATGACGATAATATAGTTCCTTACAAGACTGCTGGAGAACAGGCGTCCAAAGGAATCGCAGACAATACCTATCACCTGATCAAAGATGCCCCTCATGGACTGAATCTCACCCATGGGGATGAATTGAACAAGCTTTTACTGGATTTTCTGAAGAAGTAGCACGCGAGAATAGTCGCACTAATAGTAAAGCCGGGTCGCTACAGTAGATTCCCGGCTTTTTTAGTCTTTTGACAGTGGCAGCTATGGAGGTTCTTATCGATCGTAGCTGTTCTGCTTCTCCAGAAGCTGTACTTGCAATGAGGCAATGAATTTGAATTATAAATTCATACTGATAGGAAGGTGTATTTGCTCCTGACTACAGTACTGGATTTCACCTAGCCTCAACGCTGGATTCTACGCTCAATTGGAAAAATGACAAATACGATCCACTTGAAATCTTTTAGAATTTTTTTATCAAAATATGCTGATAGAACACATTTTAGTTGAAAAATATGGGATAGAGTCGCAAGGCAGCAACTACTTTTTGGTCCAGAAAACAGGACTTTTAGTATTGCCTGAAAACAAAAAGTGGAAGCTAATTCAGCTTCCACTTTTATATTAAACAAACATAAAATTAATTTCCCACATAATCATCCCAGTTGAGTTCTGCTTGTGGATGAGGGAATTGAGTGAAGATCTTACCGCCAACATAACTGGTAGGAATTTGATTCAAACAATCGTATCGACGTGCTTCTATCCATCTGTGACCCCAAGGCTCTGCGCAAAGTGAATACCTTCTTTGGTATAATATCTCATCGATCAAAGCTGCTTTTGTAGTCGCTCCGGTATAGACGCCTATTCCGGCGGCTGTTCGGATAATATTGATTGCTGCTACTGCATCACCAGCTTGATCTAGATTGGCATGAGCTTCCGCTTTCAATAAAATCAATTCCTCATTTTTGATGAAAGTAATTGGAGCTGTATTATTGACCCAGCGGGCATCTTGGTGTGTTCCCACTAAGGGTCTTGCATCTGTGGTCACTGTCAATGGATTGGTTCTTTTTAGAAACTTATTTGCTACC
>JBDNIP010000476.1:0-2468 GCA_041688245.1 Algoriphagus sp. | reverse complement strand
TTTTATGAAGAGAAGATTTGATAAGTATTTTCCTTGGTTCTTTACTACGAGCGACTTTTTAGCTTCGCTTGTTGCACTGTTGGTCAGTGTATCAGTGTTCAATTTCTTTAACTTATTTCCTGAGATAACTTTTATTTCAATTTTGCCACTTTCTTTTCTTTGGGTTCTTATATCAGGGCTTAGAAAAGACTATAAAATTGGGCGTGCTGACGAATTTGAGCATACCATTAAAAGTCTTTTGGGAACGTTAGTTTGGTTTTTAGGTGCTGCGGCAATGCTGTGGCTACCGCTGCGTACTCCAAGTCTTCAAGTTATCCCAGTCATTTGCTTAGGTCTTGGTATGCTGATTTTGATGAGCTCTTTCCGTGTAGGTGTACATATGATGCTACGTCAATATCGAGTAAAGGGAAATAATTATCAAAATGCTATAATTATCGGCAAAGGAGTTACAAGTCCAAAACTTGCGGATGTATTCCGTATTCGAAAAGATTTTGGAATCAATTTTCTAGGTTATTTTGATGATCATGCGGACTGTAACTTGACTCGAGGTGGAATAATAGATTTCTTTGATCAAGCTGAGGATTTGGATTTAGACCTAATTTACATTCATGAGAAATTAGAGGCCACTTTGGTAAAACAAGTGATTGATTTTGCTGATGAAAATTATATTAAAGTAAAAATGATCCCAGGTGAAAGCCTACAATTAGAGAAGAGTCTTTCTTTCTCCAAATATGGAGATTTTTTTGTGATCAATGTAAATGACATTCCTTTAGATAATGCCCTTAGTGGATTGTCAAAACGAGCTTTTGATATTCTTTTTTCAAGTTTGGTAATTGTTTTTATTCTTTCTTGGCTTATTCCTTTGATAGGTTTGTTGATTAAAATTGAATCCAGAGGGCCAGTATTTTTTATCCAAAAACGAAATGGGATAAATAACAATATCTTTAACTGCTTGAAGTTTAGGTCTATGACGCCAAATGATTATGCTGATACGAAACAGGCGGTGAAAAATGATCCCCGTGTAACTAAAATCGGATCATTCTTACGTAATTCCTCTTTAGATGAAATGCCTCAATTTTTGAATGTGTTATTAGGTGATATGTCTATCGTTGGTCCAAGGCCGCATACGATTCCAATGAATCAGACTTTCAAGACTCAGATTCATCGCTATAATTCACGCCATAAAATTAGACCAGGAATAACTGGACTAGCTCAAATACGGGGCTATAGAGGTGAAATCGAGAACTCGCACCAAATACGTTCTAGGGTGAAACTCGATTCATTTTATATTAATAATTGGACCTTTTTGCTTGACCTTGGCATTATGGTCAAAACTATTCACGAGTTGCTCTTTAACCGTGAGAATTCTTATTGATCAAAGTTTCTCCTGTAATTTTTGTGGGAAAGAGCATGTCTTGGTTTTTATAGCAAAAGAATGAATGTTTCAGCCCCCCAAGTCTAGCTATAGCGAATGTCAGTCGTGCTTTTCCTCCCCATTTAGATGATATATCTGAGGAGCTATAATTGTATTATCCAAGTGCTAGTTATTATTCTCAGTTACTCTTAATAGCATACTAATACCTAAAGTTCCTATATTGAAATATTCTTCAATAATTTATGTAATATTTTGGGAGCTAGCTATGGTTAATAGCTCAAAAAAATCAAGCCGAAACCAACCGGTAGAATTGCTGATATAGTCTGTGGAAATAAGTAATTACTGTACGAATTATGTGCATCAGGCTATCACAGACTTGGAGGGTTCAATCCGTTTATTCCTGCTAATAAGGTACTTAACACTAATCTAACGATCTGTAAAAAATCATTTGACGCTGCAGAAGGCCTATTTGACCTAATTATGATGCATCATGCCGTTGAGTACAAGCTCTCCCCAATCTGTACTGAAGTTGTGCTTTGAGAAGCTGAATCCCAGAGGAAGACTTTTGATATGAACTCCGGTAACTCATTCAGAAGTTTGGAAATAAAAAAGAGAATCGTGAGTTCAGTTAGCTGCACCGAGTCACTTGGTTATCCCGTCTGTTTAGGGCCTTTCCAAACTAGCAAAAGCTATAGGCTTTCAACTAAACCAAATATAACTTAATTCTTCTGTTGTTCAGTTTTGGTGGAGACCCGCTATGAGGAAGGCCATTTGCTAGAGCTAGCCATGGCTAAATTGATTTCTTCTTCCGAAGGAGCTCAATGAAATGAAAAGAAGAACCCTAAGATTGAATCAACAATCCAAGGGCGACCAAGCTTCCTTCTCTTGGTAAAGTCAATTAAATCCTGAAGAGTGCCTCAAAAAACCCAACTGTCTCTCCTTTTTTCTTGAAAATAAGCATCGGCAAGACATTGTTTGCCATAACCAGTTTTTCGGCAACTGAACCGAGCAGGATTGCGGCAGATTTGGTTCTACCTCTAGAACCTAAAAGAATCATATCAGCATTGATTTTATGTGCCTCTTTCAAAAGGAT
>JBDNIP010000475.1:0-1595 GCA_041688245.1 Algoriphagus sp. | reverse complement strand
TATTTGAGCAGCCTGAAGATACCCAGACGAGTGAACTTTGCAAAATTTACGATCATGCACCGGCACGTAAATGGAGGTACTTATATGCGATGAACTATAAGACTTACATCCGATGTGAACTGCCTCGGATTATTACTTCTCAGGGTAAAGTAAAGACTGTTCAGCCCAACTTGGCCTCTGTGTACGAGCGGCACACCTTCCTGTTTGAATATGCGGTTATTGAACTGCTAAAAGCGAGTAAAAATCAAACCAAAACAGCTCAACTGATGCGCTGTGGGTTCAATGTGGTAAATCGGATCATGCACCTGAGCACCACAAGAGGCATGGGGAGAAGAAATCACACCAAGCTGGTGTTTGATCAGTTGAGCACCGATGAAAAGTCCTTTAAGAAGGGTCATCAGTACCTCACTGTCCTGAGCCATCCCGGATCTGGGTGCATACTTGATGTGGAAGAAGACCGAACCAAGGAGGCTTGTAAGTCATTATTTAACATACTAGTACCAGAACCCAGCTTGGGCAGGCAACCACAATCAGTATGGATATACGCCACGGCGTACAGGTGTGGCCGGCTTACATCAATTCAGCGCAGGAACTGCTTCCCAATGCTGCAATCACGCACGATCGGTTTCATCTGATCATGTATGGCAATAAGGCTATCGATCAAGTGCGTCGAAGGGAAGTAAAGCGCCATGACGAGCTGAAAAACACCCGCTATGCCTTACTTAAGAATCCGGAAAACCTCAGTGAGAAACGGCGTATCAAGTTTGAGTCAATTATAAGTACGAACTATGAGGTCAGCAAGGCTTGGCAGGTACGCGAAAACTTCAAAGAACTATTCAGTTCAGGAAAGCTTTTCGCCTGGACACTTTACAACAAATGGACTGCTGACTCGAAGCGGAAAAATATAAAAGAAATAGACAACGTAGTAGATACATTCAACAAGCATATTTCCGGAGTGGCAAATGCCTTGATACTGAACCTAAGCAATGCACTAGCTGAACGGCTAAACGGTAAAATTCAAGAACTTAAAACAGTAGCAAAAGGCTATCGAACCTTCGCCAACTTTAGAAGCGTACTACTGTTTTTCCATGGTGGCCTAGACCTATATTCCCACTAACTTAAGGATAGAACCGAAAAAATTATTCTCAACACATTATTGGGCTCTGTTCAATAGTAAGAATTCTTTGTTATTTAAAATAAAAACCCGTCATTTCTGGCAGGTTTTGTTGGTGAAAAGCTTACTGTAGACTTGCTTAGGTTTTTAATCATGGCCGGTATATTTTCAAAAACAGTCTTTGCACTCTTGCTTTTTAGTTTTAAAAATGCTAAACTGAAGAAGTTTTTAGACACTCAACTAACCCAAAACTATGAAAAACATTATACCCCCCCAAGTACATTTATCTGAGTAGATCTGGATTTTGGTCACTTCTGCTCACCAGCATGATGCTGATTTTCAATTCCTGTGTGAATGAAGAAGAACCATTCACTGCTCCTGTCTCGGATAGTCAGTTGGCAGTCGAAGATGCCAAAGCGTGGCTTGGACCGCAGGAAGAGTTTGAGGTTCCTATCATATCAGCAGCGAATGCAAGAGTGAG
>JBDNIP010000059.1:0-1662 GCA_041688245.1 Algoriphagus sp. | reverse complement strand
TCTTTATTGTAGGCATCTTTTCCAAAAAGTAAGCGGTCTTGATAGTTGTTAAAAAATTCACTCGCTCGTTTTGGCTGTCTTCCAAACTCAGCGATTACAGCTCCAATTCCAAAATTTACATTCGGATATTTATCCAAATGACCTCCAGCCTTATCCAGATCATTAGCCATCCAACCCATGTGTGCATTAATAAATGTCGTCCTGGGATGCTTCGCAAAAATATGATGCTGTTCTGCCATAATCTGCTCAAAAGGCGCTGGATTGGTATCTGATCGCTTTCGATTTGGATTCAGCTTCAGCTCCAGCCAACGCTCATTATTGGCATCCATTGGCTCCCAAAACTGGGAAGGATCCGCTGAATGAATGATCACCGGAATACCCAATTCACCTGCTTTGTCCCATACAGGATCCAAATCAGGATGATCTACAGGAACTCGGTTTCCATGGATATCTTTCACAGAGAAGCCCAGACTTTTATAGATTTTCAGACCAACCGCACCGGCAGCTACATCCTCTTCTAATTCTTTGACCGCTATTCGACTCCAATTCTCATCACCGATTCCAGCAAAATTGATATTGGTAAAAACCATAAATCGACCAGGGGCGTGGGCTTGAAATTCCGCTAGCATGGCTTTAATATATTCCTGCTGGGTATTACTATCTCCTCTGCCAAATCCTCTGCCACTCAAATTGACCATCACTCCCATATTGATTTCATCCATTTCGGAAATCAACTTATCGATTCTAGTTTCGTTGATTCCACCCTGATGACTATGAATATCAACGAAAGGAAACTTTGCTCGAGTGACAATGTGCTCAGGCACCTTCAAGGTAGAAGGAGGATTATATTTTTCAAAACTCATCTCTTGGGCAAGAATTGAACTTGCCATGGAACTAAGAAAAAATACAACCAATACTGATTTTATGGATTTCATAGGATGAGATTAAGTTTAGAAGTCTCTGAAACAAATAAACAAAGGCTTCTCTTGTCGAGAAGCCTTTGTTGCATTACTTAGTAGTTCCTCCGTCAATGATCTGTCCAAAGAAGATTGCATTGGCGTATATTTTATTTGTACCAAACCAGAAGGCCCGAAAATTCATATTGTCTGCGAATCCAATTATTCTACCTCGACCCACTCCCGAAATCCGAACTACTCCACTATTTTTGAGAATTTCCAGATTTGATGGATGTACATATCCGGAAGCAAGTGGAGAGTCCGTGTAAACCACAGGATTTGCATAGGGATTCTCGGAAGGCTCCATAAATAAATTATCATTTCGGAAAGTATGGATTGCCGAACTTTCGTAGCCATATCCGATCGGGTGAGTAATGTCCAGTTTGGCATTGAAGATGGCTCCACCTGTTACTTTGGCTCCTGTAGTGTTTTCATAGTCTGCATAGCTTTTTTGCAAACCCTTCTCTGGTGCAGCTCCTTCTCTGAAGGTAAAGTTACCTACTTCATTTTGAGCGAGAAAACGTAAAGCTCCACCTTTGGCCACTAAAGTCCCGCCTTCAGAGACCCACGATTTTAACGTTGCTGCTCCGGCTTTTCCCAAAGAATTATATCGCCCATCAGGCATTAGAATCACATTATATCGATCGAGGGTATTTCCTCCAATCGCATCCATTGGCAGCAAAGTCACCGGCATCTCATAGCGCTG
>JBDNIP010000474.1:0-2148 GCA_041688245.1 Algoriphagus sp. | reverse complement strand
GCAATAAGCCGTTCCAACCTTGCCATGGTATTCGGAGACCTTGGCGGGGAAAGGAACCTCTTGGAAGCGAAGACCCTTTTGGAAAAGGCCCTGGCTTCGGGTGTTGCCAGTTTCGGGGAGGATTCCCCTTCGGTGGCAAGATGCCGTTCCAACCTTGCCCTTGTCTTCCGGGACCTTGGCGGGGAAAGGCACCTGGTGGAAGCGAAGACCCATCTGGAAAAGGCCCTGGCTTCGGATATTGCCAATTTCGGGACAACTCATACGGATACAATACTCAAAAAGTACAACTTAGGTGTTGTATTGGTAGGTTTGGGACAGTCTGAAAATCTAAAGAAGGCACTTACTTTATTTGATGAGGCCCTTGCAGGATTTAGGAGTAATTTTGAAGAGGATTATTACTTGGTTCCTGATATTTTAAGTTGGATAGAGTATTCGAAGAAAAAGCTAGAGGAAATAGGTGAGGAATAAAATAAATACTGATGTGAAAATCTGAATCATCTTTCTCGTATCCTATTTTTAGCGCTATAAACTTGTGGTTTTTAGAACGAAGATATTATTTGGTTAAGGCATTATTTGATGTCAATTGATTGGTATTCGATTTGGAAGACCTAATAGTTGGAATATCAGTCAGTTTTCCAGACCTACAGTGGTTGAAAATGAATATGCTCGTTAAGTTTTTTTTAACTAGTTGGTAAGACTACTTTACTCGTCAAAATGGAGAGCAAGTAATTGCGCTAAAAGCATAACGGAATTAATACCTGAAAGGCTTAAAAAAAATATTGCTTAGTGCAACTGATAAGTCGCGGACTTAATAAATCAAAAAATTTATTCTATTAAAATTATGGACGAGAACGACTACATCAAAATTCGTTTGATGATCAAATCAATTGGTATGAGGGAAAAGAGCCCTTAACAAAAAGTGTTTTCGTTTCTGCCAAGTTTCCCAATTGGTACTAGCCACTGTGGTAACACTGAGTGGTACTATCAATCTCACAGGATATTCTTATGGTGATTTGCTATTACCTGTTTTAGGTGCTTTAATAGCTATACTTGCCAGTTTATTGGGATTATATAATTACCAGGAATTATGGATAGAATACCGAACTGTCACTGAATCCCTGAAACATGAAAAATTCATATTTCTAATAAAAAGTGAACCCTACCACCTAGAAAATGCTTTTTCACTTTTGGTCAACAATGTTGAATCTCTGATTTCAAAAGAGAACACCAAATGGTCTCAAAGTATTAAAAATCGTGAGGAGGGAAAGAAAGGCTGACGATCGAAGGATTTTCTCGAAATGATCCTGACTTTGCCAATTCCATCGGAGTTTGGAGAAACTTCTCCGAGCCATGGGATATGGCGGAGGGAGGGTATCAGTTGATCAAAGAGATGTTGGATAAGTATAAGGGCTAGACACCAAATCAATAAATTTTCATTTTATTCATTTCGTTTCGCCACGGCGGATTGAAATTTCATATTCATGGTCTGTGTCTCACAGACCATTTTTGTGCTAATCTGCGATGATAAATACTGAGCTTGTATTTTTGCTTCCCGATCCCACAGGATACGCTTCATTGCTAATTTTCAGTAGTTTAGGAATAAAAATCCAAAATCCATGCTTGTGAAAATCAGAATTCTTTTACTTTTTATTTTGATATCCTTTTCTACGGTTGCGCAGCAGATAAAACCGAATATCATCTTTATCCTCACTGATGATCAGCGCTGGGATGCTTTGGGTTTTGCGGGGAATGCTCTAATCCAAACTCCGGAAATGGACCGCTTGGCAACACAGGGAACATACTTTGAAAATGCTTTTGTGACGACGCCAATTTGTGCAGCTAGCCGGGCTAGCCTCCTCACCGGACTTTACGAGCGAACTCACGGATACAGTTTCGGACAGGGAGATATTCGGCAGCCTTACATGGATCAATCTTATCCGGTCCAGCTCCGGGAAGCGGGGTATCATACCGGTTTCTTTGGGAAATTTGGCCTGAGTTACCCGGGATTTCCGGATTTATTTGACCAGGGTGAAAACTACGACCGCAATGGACAATTCAAGGACCGAAGGGGTTATTTTTTCAAAACGATTGATAGGGATACGGTGCATCTCACACGCTATACCAGCCAGCAGGCGATTGATTTTATAG
>JBDNIP010000473.1:0-4393 GCA_041688245.1 Algoriphagus sp. | reverse complement strand
CATTGGCGTTAACTTAGACATAGATTGTTCTGAGATCCTCCTGATAATTTGATCTTTTTTTTCTTTTTTCATAGGAACAATACTTTGCCATTGTGGTGCTTATTATTCCCGGTTTACTTGGATCACTCTGTAATTCTCTGATTATTCCTGTTATTTTCTCAGGATGCTTAATCAGGTAATGGGTCACTTTTAACAGACTCAGATCTTTGTCTAGAGTAGCTTTAATTACTATTCTACATGGAGTGTAAATAAGTTGTGTACAGATAATTATCATACTAAACCTTGACCAGAGTATTACCCATAATTGAATTTTGGAGACATTATGTACGCTATCAAAAGCCATGTTGCTTTTCCAGGATTTGAATATGATTTCGATTCTCCATCTCAGTTTGTACAAGGCAAAAATCTTCTTTGGCTCTGCGGTTTCTTTCCCGATGGTTGTAAGGTAAATGAACCAGCCCTGAAGCGCTAGATAATCTGCTGAAAGCGTCCTTTTAAGCTCCTTTCGTGCTTTTCCACGTCTACTTTCGGCAACTTCCTCGCTCGCTGGAAACGCGATCAGCCTCACTGCGCTTTTGACCTTGTTGTTCAATTTTATGACGATGTCTACACTGACTTTTTTTTAAGCAAAAGTAACAGGTCAATGGCCTTTTCATTTTCAGCATCAAGGATTGCCAGGTTGTACTTGTGTCTGTAAATACAATCGGCTCCATGGGTTATGTGGCGCTGTATTTCATCGGCGATCAAATACCCTCGATCTCTTAAAGTGAGATCTCCTTTTTTCACAACAAGCTCAGGTGCAGCTTCAAGGTCGTTTTTGCTGTAGGTATCCACTGAAAAGAACAGGAACTGTTCAGCTACCAAATCATAAACTCCCTGAATCCGTGCGTTACAGACTTTTGAATGACCGTTGGACACACCTGAAAACTCGCTAAACAAGCGCTGAGGCAACCTGATAATGGTGCTATCCTGAACTACAATTCTATCAAAAGTAAGTGATTCGGGCTGGTGACCGTTACGTACGAACTTGCGCTGGATCACCAGTTCGAAAACCTTTTTAAGAAAGACCAGACATTGCTCGTTTATCTTTTTCCAGATGGAAACCTTACTGACCGATATTCCAGTACCGGATTCAAGTTGTATAGCAAGATCATTATGGCTGACGGTACCCTGGGAAGATTCTAGGCATAGGACGTAAAGTAAATCTATGGGATCAATGGCGCGTCTGCGTCTGATCAACTTGGATTCAAAGGCTATATCCAGAAGAGTCTCATGACTGATATTGAGCTGGTCAAAGAGGTTGAAAAAATCAATTTTGTCCAGAATATGATTCGGTTTTAATGGCATTATTGGGTAGTTTTATAATAGCAAATATGCTATTCTAAAACTACATAAAAAAATGGGTTATAAAGTTAAAATTCAGAGAGTTGAACGCGGAAAAACCAGCTCCTATTATATTAATTTTCCAGCAGCATTGGTGGGGGCTTGTGAGATAGAAAAAGCGGAAGAACTAGAATGGGAAATAGAGGATAGGAATACCTTTGTTTTGAAAAGAGTAATCAAAAAAGAATCATTCCTGAAAAAGAAAAAATAAGAACAAAGTGTCTAATAACTAGAACGATATGGCTTAAGTTAACGCGTATGCCCAGCGGGACAATCTGGATGGTTCCTATAAATGATGAGGTGAAAGATTTTTCGCCCTTACTGTTGCTATGTTTGCTATGTGGTTAAAAATAATACCTCTTTGTTTTGGCGAACCCTTAATTTCCCGATTGAAATCATTTCGGCCAAAACCCGGAATCCCTAAAAATTCTTAATGCTACCCATATATTGTCCCTACGAGACAATTCGGATGATCCAGATAAATGGTGAAGCGAAAGATTTTTTGTCTCTACAGATGTTATGTTTGCTATGTGGACTTTGTAGTAAAAAAAATATTCTCTGGTGCTATTGAAGCGTGATACTATCAAAAAACTCAAATTTCAAGCTTAATCTAGCCTTCACTATTTCAAATGATCATCCATCTTATCTCTCATCCCTTTTCTGGTATAAACCCTACTAGCCCAAAAATAGAAAAACAAACCAATCAGTAGCCAGCAAGCGACGATCGTCCATTCGATGCCATTGAGGGCGGAAGGATTTCCCGGTAGATATAGATAAAATAACCCTAAACTGGATACAAAGGCCAAAATACCCACCCATTTTCCAAACGGCACTTTAAATGGACGAGTCATTAGTGGTTCCTTCTTTCGGAGTTGGTAAAAAGAAAGTGCTACCAAAGTCCAAGAGGTTACAATCCCCAGACCTCCAGCGTTGACTAACCAACTCATGGCTTCTTTTCCAAAGAGTGTAGCGAGTATTGACGTCAGTGTGACAAACAAAATAGCTATCACTGGAGATTTGTGTTTGGGATGTAAAACCGCAAATGCTTCAGGCAGCATCCCCGAATATCCCATAGCATAGATAGCACGAGTAGCACCCACAAAAAAGCTATTCCAACTAGTGATAATTCCCGCCAAACCTGCTAAAATCAGTAAGTTTTTGGCCCAAACTCCTTTATAAATTTTCTGCATCGCATCTGTTGGCGCGAGTGAATTGGCTTCTAATTCACTCGTAGAGAGTGTTGTGCCCACACTGTAGATAATTGCGGTATACCAGACAATAGCCAGAATTACCGATAAGATCAGGATTTTTCCAATTTGCTTAAAGGGCAGATTGATTTCTTCCGCGGCTTGAGGGATTACATCAAAGCCAACAAACATAAATGGAATCATCACTATTACAGTTAGTAAGCCCGTGGATATCTTCTCTGTACTCCAAACCTCAGTCGAAGTGCCTGCAACATTAGGAGAAAAGAAGCTTCCAAAGATCAGCATAAGACCCGCTCCCAAGATAAAAAGCGTAAAGATAGTTTGGATAAAAGCTGCTGATTTGACGCCGAAAAAGTTGATGGTGCCAATTAGAATCGCTCCAATGGTGCCAATGAGCAACCAATCCAAATAGATGGGATTGCCTTGTATGCTCCAAAGTGGTTCACCTTGGGAAAGCGGCAAAATATTACCCAACACCACAGGCAATGCCACCGCTTCAAATGCACAAACAGATACGTAGCCAAGAATAATAAACCAAGTACAGAAAAAGGAAGCGTCTAATCCGAGTCCACGATAGCTGAAGACATGCTCACCTCCTACTTTTGGCATGGCTGAGGTAAGTTCTGAGTAAGTCAGACCAACCAGCGCCACAACGAATCCACCTATAAAAAAGGCTATAATGGCCCCGAGTACACCTGCTTTCAAAATCCACTCACTGGTGAGCACGACCCATCCCCAGCCAATCATTGCCCCGAAGGATAGCGTGAAAATGTCCCATTTGCCCAGGACTCGGTTGAATTTAGAACTCATTTTACGTAGATAGTTTTCCGATTGATGAATTCCATCATGCCGTCTTTGGCAAGCTCCCGTCCATAACCTGAATTTTTTGTTCCTCCGAAAGGAAGTCTTGGATCAGATTTGACCAGTTCGTTGATGAAATAAGCACCATCGGAAACTTGATCAGACATGCTGAGGGCTTTTTCGATATTGGTAGTACAAACGCTAACTCCCAAACCATACATTGATAGTTCTGAAAGTCGGAAAGCATCCTCTTCATCTTTTGCGAGGATCATAGCGGCCAAAGGCCCGAAGGTTTCCTCGTCAAAAGCCGGCATTCCTGGTTTTACTTCTCCCAAAATAGTGGGTTCGTGGTAGCAATTATCCTGATTTCCACCGAGGAGTAATTTTGCTCCCGCATCAATTGATTTTTTCACTTGGCTTTGAAGTTCATCAGCCAGATCTCTTCGAGCTAAAGTTCCGATTTGAGTTTCCTTATCAGCAGGATCACCGGATTTCAGGTTTTTCACCGTTGCAGTGAATTTGGAGACGAATTCATCGTAAATATCTTCGACTAGAATAAAACGTTTGGCAGCGATGCAGCTTTGTCCACAATTGAGCATTCGAGCAGCAACTGCAGTTTTCACGGCTTGATCAATATCTGCATCTTTCCAGACGATAAAGGCATTACTGCCTCCCAGTTCAAGCAGCGACTTTTTCAGGTATCTACCTGCTATCTCCCCTACGGCTTTTCCTGCGCGTTCACTTCCGGTGAGAGTTACAGCTTTGATCGCCGGATGAGAAATAATGCTTTCAATCTGATCATGATGTACGATTAGATTTTGAAAGACCCCTTCGGGAAATCCTGCTTTTAGAAATATGGACTCGATTTGCCTAGCGCAGCCAAAAACGTTTGCTGCATGCTTGAGTATACCGGTATTTCCTGCCATAAGTGTAGGAGCTGCAAAGCGGAATACTTGCCAAAAAGGGAAATTCCAAGGCATAATAGCAAGGATACATCAGAT
>JBDNIP010000472.1:0-2099 GCA_041688245.1 Algoriphagus sp. | reverse complement strand
TATATTTGAGCCAGTCATTCATTCTGATTTATTTGATCACAAGCACTTTGAGTTAGCAACATCTACGAGTGGCAAGTTGGAAGATTTAGGGTACAAGAGCCAGATTTTCCCGCGGCAAATAAACTTCTTCTATATGGAAAAAGGTATTCGAGAGCGAATCGAGCGTAGTGCAGATGGATTCGTAGTGCTCAATACTGCTATCCGCTTTTCAGATGAGCAGATGTCAGACTTAATTAGAATGAATCCAGAGCGATTTAGCCCTAATGTAGTATTGAGGCCACTTTATCAGGAAATGATTTTGCCTAATTTAGCATACTTAGGAGGTCCTGCAGAAGTGGTTTATTGGTTACAACTCTCTGATGTATTTAAGTATTTTAAGGTACCTTTCCCTGTTTTGTTGCCAAGAAATTTTGCTTTACTTCTCGATACAGTTTCAATCCGTAAAATGAATCAAATGAACTGGGAAGCGAAAGATCTTTTTAAAGATTTTAGTACGTGGAAAAAAGAATTTATTGAGAGGGAATCCGAGTTTGATCTACAGATGGATAAAGAACGAGCGGAGATTTCCGGTATTTTTGAGGATAAAGCAGAGGAAGCTAAGCAATTAGAAAAAAGCTTGGAAAATTCTTTCGCGGCAGGAAAAGTAAGGGCCTTAAAGATCGTTGATCAAATGAGCGTCAAGCTTAGAAAGGCTGAAGAGCGCAGGCATGAGATTCAACTCAAACGAGCAAAAGATTTGAAAGCTTTTGTAAATCCTGGAGGGAGTCCTCAAGAACGTGTGGTGAATATGATGCAGTTTTACCTTTCTGACCCAAGTTTTATTCAAAA
The DNA here is from genome assembly GCA_041688245.1 of Algoriphagus sp. Lineage (GTDB taxonomy): Bacteria > Bacteroidota > Bacteroidia > Cytophagales > Cyclobacteriaceae > Algoriphagus. The sequence continues at coordinate 1,271 of JBDNIP010000472.1, read as the reverse complement.
GCTTTATGATTGCTTTGATCCCTTAGATTTTAGAATGATGGTACTAGAGCATGACTACTGAAAAATCGGTAATTCGAGCTTATTTTAAAGAGAAGAGAAATCAATTATCAGGTGGTGAATTGCAAGAAGCGTCGCAAAGGATAGCTGCGCTAGTCGAAGAGTTTTGTGATTGTCATATAGACATGAATCATTTTCATATTTTTTTCCCAATCAAAAGGCTCCAAGAAATAGATACCTATCTGATTCGAGTTATTTTGGAAAGTAGAAATAAAGTGATTTATACTTCGAGTATTAATCCAATCTCGACTGAGATGGAAACTGTATTGATAGAAAAGCAAACTGAATTTGAACAAGACCGGTATGGAATTCCAGTTCCAAAAATTTTGAAACTGGTTTCTTCTAAGTCAATTCAAGTGGTTTTCACACCATTATTGGCAGTGGATACGCTTGGAAATCGGATTGGATATGGAAAAGGTCATTACGATCGCTTTTTTGAAAAACTTGATCACAAAGTTTTAAAAGTTGGGTTGAGTATATTCGAACCGATTAAAATGATTCCAAAGGAATCGTTTGATATCCCTTTAGATTATTGCATTACACCAAAAAATACATTTAGTTTTTCCAAATAAACTAAATCATTTATATCAAAAGGACTTGCTTAGGGTCGCTAGTATTACTCATTATATATAGCAATTCATGTACTGATAGTTCTGCTCAAGTAGCTGATTATAATTCCCTGATCGGAATCACTGTCAGAACGAACTCGGGAGGAACTGTCAAGCAATTTTTCAGCCCGCAAGGAGTGGCGGATCTGCTAGTCTATAATCGATGGAATCGCTGGGTGGGCGGATTGCCTTGTGAGTAGCATGTGGATATTTGGCAATCTGAAGGATTGGACTGGTATTTAGGCGGTTGCGGATACTATGGTTTTTGGAATGCTGAAAAAGGCAATCTTCCTTGGGTAGCAAAAAGTACGCAAGATTATAAAGTGTATGGAGTAGCTGCCATTATTGGGTAAACATATACTAGTGACAAGAGTAATTTTTATTTTGGCCTTTATTGGAAACCCACAATAAACTCGCAAGGTTTTGTAGGGATGGGGGAAGACAATCTAGCCTTCATATTGCGATATTCTTTGTAAATTATTTAGGTTATATATCTTTTTGAACCTGATTTTAGATTTTAGGCAGAAATTGTAATTATCCTCTTGGATAAATGACCCCATCAATTTTTTTTTGGATTTTTTTTAGAATTCGAATTTATATTACAGT
>JBDNIP010000058.1:0-6723 GCA_041688245.1 Algoriphagus sp. | reverse complement strand
CTCTGGCTTATAGCCGTGAGACATCATCAGACTTTCAGGATGCATTGTCTTTTTCATGGCAAAAGATGAGTTTATATTTCCCTAAAGTTCCTTCTGCCTGGCTTCAAATCCTATAGATTGCCGTTTTACAGGAAAACAAACTGTCAACTGGTTAATCATAGAACTCAATTCCTGATTTGAGTATATTTACATGCCAAATCAGGAAGAAATACGCCATGAAATTAGATGAACTCGATAAAAGACTACTCCAACTGTTGCAAACAGATTCCAAGGCCAATGCAAAGGAACTCGCGGCTGTACTCGGCTTGACTAAAACGCCCGTCTATGATCGGATTCGAAAGTTGGAAGAAGCGGGATTGATCAAGAAATATGTGGCTGTCTTAGAGCAGTCCATGCTTCCTTCCTACATGGTTGTATTTTGCTCCGTATCCTTGGAAAGTCAGAAATTGGAAGCGATCGAATCATTCAGCCGAGCGGTCTCCGATTTCCCTGAAGTGAAGGAGTGCTACCTGATGGGTGGAGCTAGTGATTTTTTATTGAGACTCATTGTGAAGGATCTGAACGACTACCATCAATTCTCCTCCGGAAAGCTTGCAGCATTGCCCAATATTTCTCAGATCCAGAGTTCTTTTGTCCTGCATGAAATTAAGAATTCGACCGTGGTGCCGATTTATTAGAACTGATTGAGTTTGGACGATTTGAAAAAAGCTTAAGGTTTTCGGGCTTTGCGTTTGGTAGGGCGGAGTACAAAGTTTCAATTTTTTGCTAAAATTCAATAGCAGCACAAAGCACCCAATTTGAACTGCTGCCCGCCTGATGTAGAACCCATGTTACTTGCTGTTTTTTATTTTTCTTTCAAGGGCAAATAGCTTCCCTGCTTTGTCAAAGTACCGCAAGAAAACACTACTCCAGTCATCACTTTCACTAAATGGTAGTTCGGAAATTATGATGATTTTATTTAGGTTGTCTTTGTAGTAAAGCAAATCAGCAGGGAAGAATTTTATTCCAATCTTTCTTGCTCCTAGAGCAGCAGAATCAGGCTGCTAGTTGATCTACTTCTACCCAGGTCAAGTTGCCATTGTATCGATGCGATACCTTTCCTTCTTCATCCATCGCCATCAGGTAGATCCAGCTATTATCGCATAAGTCTTTTACCCCTTTATGTTTCTCCAGAATAGAATTCATTGCTTTGATCGGTGCCTCAATGATAACACTGAGGCGAAGTGGATCATGCTGAAATCGCTCACCATCGTGGATCGACTGTAATGGTAATCCTACCCGCAGGTCTCCAGAATATCCTTCTAAGACTCCAACTCCGGCAGTAACATTGTGGAGCGTTTTATTACCCGATCCGTAATTCTTGTTGTCCACCGTGGAACCGTAATACTGCAAGTTGATCCAGCTGGTCACGACCATAGGAGCAGTCATGATCAGTTCCAGCACAGAAAACTCCTGATCCTTCTTCCATTCATAGGAATGAAGAAAGGACTTACCCTTAAAGTCGATTCCTTTCGTTCTCTCGCGGGGTGCCACCACAAATGCCGAGCATCCGGCCAGTCCCCATTCGGGACGGAGTTGTGCCCAGTCCTTGCTTCTTGTGAGTATTGCTTTGTCTATGTCAAAACTGGAGTCAGACACTAGTCTCAAAGAGCGCTCTGCCCTGGTGGCATGTCCTGCCCTGGCTAGCGAAGTTTTGAGATCCTGCAACTCGGCTGCTTTATTGGCAGAGATATCTGCAGCATTCAAGATGCTCACTTCATCTGTCGTAGTATCATGAAGGCAGGCGAGGAATATCGTATTGGCCGGGATGGAAATACTTACTTCAAGCAAGCCTGCTCTTACCTCCGGATTATTCAGCACCGCAGCTGCTACTCTAGCATTGGCTTCACCCGTATGTCCTCCGCAAGCGCCGCAATCATACCCTGTTGCATGTGGGTTATTGACCATGGTAGATCCATGCCCTACGATCAGTACAAATTTCCCAAAATCACAATCCAGCGACATCGCCTTCAATGCATTTGTGGCCATTTGAATCTGCTGATCCAGCGGAATCCCCAGCATAGAATCATTGCGGTCAGTGGCCAGACTAATCCCTTTCTTTTCAGAAAAGTCCTTTTTCATTCCTACCGTATTGGGATTGGAAACGGGCCTAGTCCAGCTAAAGGCATCCGAAACCAGCTTGGGCAAATAGAAAAGACCCATGGGGCTTACAAAACTAAAGCAAGTCACCGCTCCGGATTTGAATGACTTCCATACCTGTTCAATCTGTCGGTGAAAGAGTCGATCGTTCAAGGCAGCTCGATGTTGATGCTGATCGGGCAACTGCTCCATGATCGTTGGACCGGTCTTCAGTAGCACAGGGCATTGCGCTTCACCCGTTTCATGGCCAATGGGAATATATTTGATTGCGAAGGCGAAAAATCCTGCAAATCCCAGCGTTTCAATCTGGCCATCGGTCAACTCGAGATTTCTCCGATACACTTCTGAGCGCACATCGATGCAAAAAACTGCCTGTGCTTTAGCTTGCTCGGTCTTCTTGTCGGGCATCCTCTTTTTGCCATGAAACTTACCCACAAGATCGCGCTGTGCAGCGACATCAAAAGCTTCTTGAAGGATTAGTTTTTTTACCAACTGTTGGTTAAGATCTGTTTCTACATTGACTTGCGAGAGTATTGATCGGGCACTTTCCCACTTGGCGGATAGTTCAGGGGTATTCAGACTTTCCATCAAGCAAGCTTCCCAGCAGGCAAGCACAGTTAAAAACTCGATGAGCTTCCCGTCTTTGCCTCCATACAATTCACTATCCCAATCCAGTCGAGCAGCATAAGCTGACCAACCTCCCATTCGGAGGAGTAGTCGGTGTAAGTACAATGACATTCCGTCTTTCGAAACCCCTAATTTTTTTAAAGCAAATTGGCTTGCAGCAATGGGATGATCTGGCAAGGCCTTGACCAATTTTCTAAAATTTTTCAATCCACTCAACTCAGGTGTAAGGTCTATAGCGGCTTCCGACTTCCAGGCCATAAAAAGACCTGATTGTTGATCCGCTGCGGACCAGGTGGCTTGTCCATTGTCAAAATAGGAAGCAGCCCAGGGAGAGATTGTCCCAACGATAAAACGATTCCAGTCTTTATTGGTCACCTGAGTAGCCACATCCGCCACCGTGGCAAGCGTTGTCATTTCTTCTTCGTGGTATTGCTCATTTTCCAAACTTTTGATAAACTCCTGAGCATTTCCAGCTGATTTTCGCTTACGCACAACAGTGCTAAGGTCATCCGTAGTTATATGACCTTCACGGATTTTTTGCAGGTAAAATGCAGTTGGTAAGGTCATCTGAATTCCTCCCGCTGCTGCTAATTCTTGCGCTACAGCACCAAATTTTTTATCAGCAAATCCCAGATAAGGGTTTACGGCGACAAAATTCTCCAAAGGCCATACCGGAGCAATTTTTTTGCAGGCACTTCTTAAGGTTGCTACCAGCTTCTCTTGGTTACTAGTCAGATTTTCAAAGATGCCCACTTGATGGTTGGTTAGGTTGATGTCTTTCATGAGATAGATTTTGAAATGAGTGCTGCAGCGGGTGCTAGATCGTCTCTATGTTTTTGTTTTAGGTCAGCGTAAGACTCATGATTGATTTGCTCAAGATGCTCAAGCACTTGAGATTTGCCTTCAGTGCCATGTGTGTACAAGGAACGCACCGTTCGATCAAACACAGTATTCACATATAATCCATTCCTCAAATGGATGGTCCAAGCTTTGGAAAAAGGCGTATCCGAAATCACAGGCGCCACAATCTGTATAAATACCGCAACTCCAAAGATGAGGAGTAGGCCGCCCATTAGAATGGCTTCTAGTATTCCGGGACTTGCTAATTCAGGCACATGGCCAGAAAGCAACTGATGCATTCCTGATTCCAGAATAAAAAATAAAACCGTAACAAGCAGCGAAAGCAAGGAAGCTCTTACAATCAGTTTTGGATTCCCATTACTATCCAGTGCGGAGGTAAACAGTCTTGAAAGACCCAAGGCGATAATTGCCCCAATGACCAAAAGGGAGCCTTCTTTCACCGGATCTATTCCCCAAAGAATGGCAAAACTTGCATAAAGACCGATACCCAACAGAATTCCAAGTCCTATTCTGACAGGGCTACCGATCCTTTTGGCTGCCGTTACTTTGGCTGATCTGATCGTGTCAATCACACTTCCAGATGATAGGAAAGCATGTGCCTTATAGAAGGAATGAGCCACTAGGTGAAGCATGGATGCAGCGTAAGCGCCAAATCCGCAGGTCATTAAACTAAAGCCCATATGTGCAATACTGGAATAGGCCAAAGCGGTCTTCACCGAGGTTTGCGTAAGAAATACTACTGAGGCAAATAATGCTGTAAATCCTCCCAAAACGATCAGCACTATTGAAGCATAGGTACTCGCATCCATGACGTAGGCCATCCGAATAATGAGGAAAGGTCCGGCATTGAGTAGCCCTGCATGGAGCAATGCGGATACAGGCGTTGGTGTTTCCATTACTTCTATCAGCCAGCCATACAGTGGAAATTGTGCAGACTTCAACAGTGCTGCGGCTGCCAGTAATACTGCTGCGAGCTCTATTCCCTCGGGTGTTTGACCTATTGCGATCGCATTTTTTAATTCCGTAAAAATAACTTCCAGATTGCCCGTCTCGAATTGATTGTAAAGTAATAGCACCACTGCCAGCAAGCAGGCATCTCCCAGTCGAGCAACGATAAACTTTTTACGCGCGGCCACGATGGCTCCTGGTCTCTCCTTATAGAAAATCAATAAGCGATGAAGGGACATACTCGTCAGTACCCAGGAAAGGAAAAGGATGCCAAGGTTACCCGAGAGCACAAAGAGCTGCACTGATGCAATGGTAGCTGCAAGCCGACCTATAAAAGCACCTTGTCGATCGTCTCCGTCAAGGTAATTGAGACTATAGCGTACCACAATCAATCCAATTATAGCAATCATCGAAAACATGAGGATGCTGATCGAATCAAGTCTCAGGCTGATGCCAAGTCCTCCAGCACCAATCAAGGCCGTCTCCAGCATTCCATAATTGAATACAAAAAAACCGCTTATCGCGGCTGTGACAATACTGATCCACGTGGAGGCAACGGCCATTCGTTTTACCCGCGAAGGACGCAAGCCACGCTCAAACCAAGAAAACAAGGCGGTTGCTAAAAAAACTACCGGTGAGGTTAAAGCGATGACAGAAAGTAAGGTTTGATTCATTGCTTAGAATGTTTTAGGATTAAGAAATTGTTTAAATGACGTTAATTGAAATGTTTGAACTGTCTTGGAAGGTTTACTGGGATTTTTTTTCCAATTGATTGATTTATTCCAGGATACCTTACTTTGCCTTAATTCTTTTTGGTGTAAGTCGGAGTTTTGATTACATGCTGAAATTGCCATAGTGCTATTCTTTTTGATTGCCTTGCAAAGGTTAGCATCCTGATCCATATATTTGTATTTATATTCTTTATAGTATACATAAACGATAAGTTATGAATTATACCATCCATCAGCTCCATATATTTCTTAAAGTCATTCAAACCCGAAGTATCACCAAGGCATCTGAGGAGCTTTTCATGACCCAGCCAGCCGTATCGATCCAGCTAAAAAAATTGCAGGATCAGTTTGATATTCCACTCACAGAGGTAGTAGGCCGTCAATTATACATCACTGATTTTGGGAAAGAGATAGCGGTAATCGTGGAGCGTATCGTTCAGGAAATGGAGAACCTGAATTATAAGACACAGGCTTTTCAAGGTATCATGACGGGTAAGCTGCGGATTTCTGCTGCCTCTACGGGCAAGTATGTGATCCCCTATTTTTTATCCGATTTTTTGGAAAAAAATACGGGAATAGACTTAGTGTTGGACGTCACAAATAAAACGATGGTAGTGGAAAGTCTTAGAAAGAATGAAACCGATTTTGCATTGGTTTCGGTGCTCCCCGACAAGTTGAATATCGAGGAAGAGGTCTTGATTGAAAACAAATTATACCTCTTGGGCAACCAAAATGATCGAGCCGAAAATAAGCCTTTAATCTATAGAGAGGAGGGATCTGCTACCAGAATGTCGATGGAAAACTATTTTGCTTCTCGGGTGGGTCAGCAGCGAAAGCAAATGGAACTCACCTCCAACGAAGCGGTAAAACAGGCCGTCATCGCGGGGCTTGGTTACTCCATTATGCCTTTGATCGGTTTACAGAATGAATTACTCAATGGTCAGATGCATATTTTGGAAGCGGAGGGCTTGCCCATCAAGACAGAGTGGCGATTGATCTGGCTGAAAGGAAAAAAGCTTGCCCCCGTTGCGCAAGCCTATTTGGACTTTGTACGAACCGAAAAGCAGCGCATACTAATCGAAAATTTCGATTGGTATTTGAACTATAAAAGTTGATCCCTGAAGTAAGTTGGAATCGCTCTAGCGCAGGTCTTGACAAACAGCAGGTGAATTGGGTAGGATCGCCTTCTGGTGAAGCTTTTGTGGAGGTGGATGAAGATGATCAGAAGTTATACGCTCAGACCTGGAGTTCATTCGTCATTTAGTGAATTAAAAATTCAGTTATTTTTGTTCATCAGTAGTGTGAGAAGATCGAGAAGGGTTCGGAGCTTTATATTAAGAGGCTACAAGTACTAAGCTTTCATTAATTTTAAAGCGATCATACCAATCTAGCATTTCAGTGGGTTTTGTTATGCTCT
>JBDNIP010000057.1:0-7497 GCA_041688245.1 Algoriphagus sp. | reverse complement strand
ATACAATACGCTTGGCTAAATTCCAAAAGGAACGAACGGGAACTGATCACCTCGCTGGATCTAGAGGCAGGCCTATTGAGAGAAATGTCTAAAGAAGGTAAATCTGTTAAATAATAGAAAGCATGTTTGATTACAGTTATTGGCCAGAAGACCTGCCTGTAGAACTAAATAAGCACATGAGGATTTTCCAATATAAAGCGCAACTTGTATTGGATGGTGATTCTTTCTTGAAGCTGGGAACCAATATTCTGAAAGCACAGCTGGAGGATAAATTTTTCGAGCTCATTATTTTTCTTCCGACGAGATATAGAACACTTGAGATAGCCAATTTACTCCATAGAATTGTACAAGCTGGGGCTAAAGTAGGAATTTTTGAGGTTGACATTTTAAATAAGGAACTTGAGCAATATGCTATTTTTGACAATAAATTATTAATCTGCAATAGATTACATGATCTGGAGGAAGGTATATTTCCGCTGATATTTCAAAAGAATAAGGACTTTGAACGAATTATGGAAAATAGTTCGCCGGTCAACTCATCTTCCCAAGAGCTAAAAATGAAATTTTTAGCGAACAAGTACTTCGTTTCTAAAGGCCAAGAGGTGGAGCTAAACTGGGTAGTTGAAAATGCAAATTCAGTTAGTTTTAATCCAGGAAACTACCTGGTAGAACCAGTTGGTAACGCTTCTTTTTTAATAGAAAATGACATATTATTTACAATTACCTGCATAAATTCAAGAAATAAAAATGCGTTGTCTATTTTCATTAAATGTCTAGATGAGGAATTATTCAATTTATCACTCCTAGTATTTAATAAGGAATTATCAGATTATGTGAAAATTGATCCAATTTCCCAGATTGATCACAGTTATGGAGTTTACAAGGGGGATCTCCTCAGACTTGAATGGTCATGTATGTCTGCTATCAATTTAAAAGAGAGGGTTTTGGGAAAGTTAAAAAATGTAGGGTTTCATAATTTTATCTGTCTTGAAAACCGTCAATTTGATTTCGAACTAACGCTGTTTAACAAGAATATTTCCAAACAGTTGAAAATATTCCCGTTTTCGTCTCAAGGACTTATAGCTAAACCTCATGATCTGAATGATATCAAATCGGCGCCATTAATGAACCAATTAAGGGAACAGCTGCAAAGTGGATATCCAGCGTGGCTTGGTAAGTTATTGATTGCTTTAAAAATTAACAAAAAGAATGACAGACTATAACTTCCTATTATTTTGTTCGGGAGTGAGCCGAAAAATTTTAGAAAAATGTCCCGAATCCGAAAAAATTAAACATTCTAGTATTGGTGCTTCTGTGCTTTTCACAGCAATACTTGCCATGGTTTCCTCTCACTTTGCATTCAGCCTGATTTTTGATAATTATTGGGTAGTTCTTTTTTTGTCATTTTTTTGGGGATTAATATTATTCAATCTAGATAGATTTATCGTGTCTACATTGAGAAAAAAAGGTAATTTTTTTACAGAAATACTACAAATTAGTCCACGTTTGATTCTGTCTGTAGTTATCGCCCTAGTTATTGCCAAGCCGTTGGAGCTGGAGATTTTCAAATCAGAAATTGAGCAGGATCTATATGGAGAGTTGAAAAAGAATACTTCTACCTTAGAAAATGAATACCACGAAAAAGTGATTGCATTTGATTTGGAGAAAAAGTCATTGAACGAGGAGCTAAAAGAATATTTTGAGTTAAAAGAAATCTACTACCGTGAATATAGGTGTGAGTGCGATGGGACTTGCGGTACCGGGCAAGCTGGAGATGGTAAAGTTTGTACAATCAAAAGATTAAAGTATAATGATTTTGTCCAAGAATACCAATCCAAAGAAGCTAATATTACAAAAGCGCTAAACGTGATAGAACAAAATAAAGCGCTTGGTCAAGCCGACTTGCAAGAAGATAAAGAAAGTCTAAAAGCTAACTTTTCTTATGGACTACTTGCAAGGATTAAGTCATTGAATAATTTGGGTGGTTGGGAGACTTGGACTATCACTCTTTTAATTCTGCTAGTAGAAATCGCTCCAGTATTGACAAAATTCGGAGCTGCAAAAGGGCCGTATGATGACTTGCTGGCAATTGAAGAAAATAATTTCAAATTTGATTCTATCAAAAACCTTTATCAATCCGGCAATAGGTTAGACCGCGAATATGTGCAAGGACTGCAGGATATTGATTTGATAAATAAAGAACTTAATTCCAAAAAAAGTAAAATGGTTAAAGAATTATATAAAGAGCTGAGTCTACAATTGTCCAAACAACTAGCTAACAAGTGAATTCCCTACTACTAATATGTTCAATGCTGCTCGGAATGGAAATATTTCGTACTTGCGGAGTTTCTCCAACAGCGGCTAGCAAGCCCATCGAGGTCAAAGCCAATACAACGACAGATACTTTAACCTATCGGATCTTTGATAATGAAAATGATTTTTCATTTTTTATAGCTGAGGATCTTGGGTTATCGGTTGCAATAAATGATTCGGCGACTTTCAGACAAGAATTAAAAGACAGTCTTCACTTAACTCTGAATAGAGAAAAACGAATAACCATACCCAAAACTTATTTAAGTGAATTTTTGGATTTCAGTATAAATAGCCCGGATACAGAAAAGATCATGGTACAAATGGTTGATCTTGAATCAAAAGCTAAGGTCGCAAAGTATACATTTGATGTTAATGAGGGGGATCATTTTTTTCTTAAGTTCGATGTAAGTAAAGGAGGAGGGGCTGCGATGCAGGTGGAGGTATTACTTAACGATATTCGAGTAGCTGGCGATATGTCATTGCTCCGGAAGAAAATGTTTGCAAATGATTTTATCGTATCCAAGTCAGGAAAGGTAGACGTGGTGTTTAGGAATTTTGGGTTTTTTAGGCTTCGGGGGGAAATAGAAGTAGCTATTAAGGCAAAAAAAGAAAAAATTAAGTATGAACAGCAAAAGATTATTAGATCGTATCAAGAAGATGTAAATGTCATCGTTAAAGATACGATCTATAAAACACTGTTTGATGAGTCTGTTGTGGTATCCCATAGTTTAAACTTAAAAGAAAATCCTGTTTTTGAATCGCAATTTGGGTTTTCGGAAGACAGGCAAGTGCTAGGATTTGCAGTTTTTCTATATCCAACTAATCAAAAAGAAAATCTTGAATTTCAACGTCGAGAAATCTATCGTGAGGATGCGCTTCAGGATTTTTCACTGAAAGAATTAATTGGAAAATCTTACATCTACCTCCCAGAATTTACTTTTTTGGATATGGACTTTTCCATCTTTGATTTTGATCGTAAAGATTTCTGGCGCAATGGTCAAATTCAATCTGTCAGCAGTTGGAAGCTAAGTGCAAATAGTAAAATGAATTATGTTTTTTTTGGAATAAAAGACAGCTTGAATAAAAATAAAATTCACATTAAATTAACTAATAATTCTATCCTTTATGATCAGGAACTAAATCTCCAAGTTATTGCGCTGTTTGTGGAGAGTTTCAGTGTGACGGAATCTGTGGAGGTTCAGGAATTTGATGAAATAATAATCTTATCATTACTATGACTAGAACTAAAGTGAGCAGTGCTTTTATTTTTGTTTTATGCGCATTGAGTTTCTTTGCTTGTAGAAATAAGGAATATGCTAAATTGAAATCGAGCACGAGGCGCATTTCTTCTGAAATGCGATATTTTGAGAGAAGCACCGCTGGGTTGGCCGCTGCCATAGGTCTAGGAAAAGCATCTGAAAAGGTGGATACCACGGAAATGCAGTTTGCGCCACTTAAGCAAAAGAACTTTATTGAGGAATATGATTTTTTATATGATGCTATAAACGGTGAAGCTTCTACTAATTATCTCCAGTCATTTGAATATGATACATTAAAGGAGCAATATAAAAGACAAGGCTTTGGCGAGAAAACACTCCGTGAAGATGTTGAGGTATATACATGGTACCCCTACTGGATGGGTGATGTTTGGAAGTCTTATGATTTTAAACTTATATCTACAATTTCTTTTTTTTCATATAAAATAGATCCCAAAACCGGGGGTTATCTCAATCCTGCTCAAATCGTTCAGTGGAGGGAAACTGATCTATTGGATTCGGCAGCCAAGTACAATACTAAGACATTGCTCAATTTAGCATTGGAAGGCGATCAAAATCAACAAGATTTTTTGCAAAATGAAGCACTTTGGAATGTTACATTGGACTCTATAGCGGTGCTGATTAAGGAGCGGGATGCAGATGGAATAGAGATAGAGTTTCCTGCTATAGCCCAGCAGAGTGCTTCAAAGTTTCAAGATTTCGTCAATTTTATGCGAAATAATTTGGATTATCGTTTTATTGCTAAGCGGATGTATTTGGCTGTTGTTATTCCCGCAGCTGCGGAATCTTTTCCAATTGACCTTATCAAATTGGATGAGTCTGTAGATTTATTCATTGTCAAAGGGCTGGATTATCATGAAATTGACGGCAACACACCGGCGATAGCCCCGCTGAGAAGTGATATATCAAATGGTTTCAGTTTGGAAAATACCCTTATACAGTATCTTGAAAAGGGGTTAAGTGCAGAAAAATCAATTCTAGCGCTACCCTTGTATGGCGCACAGTGGGCTGGATCATGGAATGGTGAAGAGGGCTACTATTCAAGCAACTTTAAAAATAAGGTTACGCTGTCAGAAGTAAATCGAGTGTACCAATCTAAAGACAGTAGCTATGCGATAATTCCCATGCTAGATGAAGTAATGATGACTAAGTACTTTTTTCTAGAATTTCCTGATGGTACTTCCGTTGATTGTTGGTATGATGATAGTTATACGCTATCAAAAAAAATGGATCTGGCACTTTCACGAAAATTTAAAGGAATTGGACTTTGGGCTCTTGGATATGATTTGGGTATGGATGACATTTGGAATGTAGTAGGAAACAAATTCGCAAGTGATGAGGTATATGTAAAAGACCCCATTGCTGAGATGGATGGTTATCCTATTAAGATAGCTTCGTTCTTTCAGACATATGAAAGACTCTTTGTAATAACATTTTTAATCTTAACAGTTATTTTATTTTTCACGTTAGCTTTAGCTTTTTCTGATTGGAGATTTAGGGATTCTATTCTTGCTAGACAACTGTACAGAGTTATTTTTCTTTCAATCTTTATCTGCATCTTTATAATTATCTTTTCCTATTTTGGGATTTTGGAAGGTAGTAATTGGAGGTTGATTCTTTTATTTATTTTGGGTGCTATGTCATACTACTATATTGAAAAATATGGAGGCCTGATGAAAATCAATAGACCCTAATTACTATATGAACAAGTTTTTAAGAGAAGTAAGTTTGTTTTTTGTGTTTGCATATCTAGCTGTCTGGATTTGTATGGTAATCGTAGCTGTTTTGGATTTGAGGTCTTCTTCACAAGTGTTCAGTCAGATTGATGAGATTTTCCTCATTCAGTTGTCTATATTTATTTGGTTTATTTCACTGCTCTCATTGTATTTATTAAGGTTGCTTACCTTCTACTTTTATAAAAAAATTAGTTCGTAGACTTTCTTTGGAAGTCTACAAGAGATTTTGCTTGGATCAGTTTGAATATTTTATATCTAATTCATATAGGTACCAAACTAATCCGTTTGCCATTGATTTAATTCGTTGTAAACGGGTAAGCCATCATTAATTTTGGCTTTACCATGAATTTAATGGAGAAATCAGGAGTTAGGTATTGTTTCAATTTAGTTGATCCTCCTAAATCTCAGTAAATCAGACAATATATGATTTTAGTAAAAGGTACGTTTTCCATAGTAAGTCACTTTATTTATATGTTCCACTAACTTAAAGATAGAACCGAAATAAATTAATATGTTTGCAATTACACCAGTAAAAGGCAAAAAGCCACTCAATATCCGGTACACATACGCGTCCTGAAAATGGTTTACACTTTTGATTTTCAAATATAGTGACAGTTTTACCTCTGATCAGATTATTTTAACTTACAGTACGACGATGAAGTGGAGATAAGCGCTGCTGAGGAGCAACTTGTCAAGGAATAATCGTTTGGTCTGACAGCGTTGACATTAGCTGGCTGAGCCCTTTTAGGTTCAGCCTTTTTGTTCCAGTTGTATTTTTTGCCGATTACGCGTTCAGTATCCTGCCTTAAAAAACCTTTATCATTTACTTGGTCTGGGTTGATATATCCCAAGCTTTAGGGGGGGATTACCAATACTTTTCCCAATGGCTATCAGGAAGCCATGGTGCTACCTGCTAGTTAAGCAAAGAAAGAGCCATCACTGGTATCATTGCAGATAATCACACTTTTCAATTTATAAAACGATGTTCCGTTGGCTTGGTTGATAGCAGACGTAAAGTTTTATTGAAGTAATTGTTACATATTATATCGTAAGTGTAAATTCACACAAAATTTCAGAACAACTTTATTCGGTGAAATCAACAGCAGATTATTTATTTTTTCCTACTACAAAATTCATAGATAATAAGCTCTGACTTTTGTGGCATAAAACAATCTTTTTTTTGAAAAAAGGTCGGTTTTGATTTGGAGTATTCTCCCTTTCGTTGTGATTGTATAATTAAGTTGCATTATATTGTGATTAAATTACAAAAGAAAGAAGTAATTACTTGACACCTAGCTTACAGGATATATTGGTGCGATTATTCGAAATAAAAATTAGTTGTTAAGACTCTGCCTGATTGCTGAACGCAACCATGCAACTAATTAAGATATTAACGTTCCATTGCATTTTGAACAAAATAGAATAATTGAGATTTGGATTTTAAAGATCTCCTTAGTTTTGTTGGTTTGGATTAGTCTTCAAATAAGTAGATTCTAAATAGGGGATATACAATATGATTGGATATTTAAATATTCAAGAAATTAAGTTTTCACGTTAGCAGAGTTCACATATCCTTAAGTTGAAACAGAAAGATTTTAATTTATTTGGGAGAAAAACCAAAAAATTATGATTTATTTATGCCCACGCTTAAATCATTCTTTTAAATATTGATTCAGTGCACTAGTTCCATCATGGCAAAAAAGAAAACTACTCTTATATTTATAGACAATGATCAAAAAATTAGGAATCCTATTTTTATTCCTACTTATCTTATAGAAAATATGAGGATTATTGTTCTCGGATTTTTTGTTCTCGTGGGAATTGGCATTTTTACAGGTTTTTCTTCCAGAAAAATATATCTGTATGAACAATATAAAGAAGTAGAGGTCCTCAGCTTAAAAAATAAACTTGATTCGGCAGTGCTATCCAAAAAGTACGATTCTATGGTAACGCTGATTATTGATGTTAATAGATTATTAATTGATAAAGGTATTGTCAAGGATACCGGAGAGATGATGGATATTGAACTGACAGTCAATATGCCGATAGAGAAGGATTTAACTAATCTATCAGAGCAACTTTCAAATTTTAAATTTAATATCTCTGCTATTCCCATTGGATTTCCTGTGGATGGTTCCGTTAGTTCTAGTTTTGGTTATCGAAAAAATCCT
>JBDNIP010000471.1:0-2769 GCA_041688245.1 Algoriphagus sp. | reverse complement strand
GCAACTTTCATCCTTTAAAAATTCTTTGTAGGCGCTGAAGTTTTCTCTTCGGCTTTCAACTCTACTATCCAATACCTCCATCTGTGCAACTCCAATTCCCGCAGATATATTTGACATTTTATAGTTATACCCGACCTTGGAATGTTGGTAATAAATATAGCTATCTCTAGCCTGAGCGGACAGATTTCGCGCTTGTTCAATTGCTTTTTTATTGTTGGAAACTAAGGCGCCGCCTCCGCTGGTAGTTATAATTTTATTGCCATTGAAGGAATAGATCCCATACTCACCAAAGGTTCCACACTGTTTCCCATTGATACTTGATCCAATAGCTTCAGCAGAATCCTCAATTATCGGAATCCCATATTTTTTGCCTAATTGGCATAGTTCATCCATTTTTGCAGGCATTCCATAGAGGTGTACCACAATAATTGCTTTGGGTAGTTGTGGTTTTAATTTTTTGACCTCGTCTAATTCGCTGTGATTTCCCAACTCACCGGCTAGTGTAGTCTCGATTGCTTCACGAAGGGAATCAGGATCCATATTCCAAGTTTCTTCCTCGCTATCTACAAAAACAGGAGTAGCACCCAAATATTTGATAGGATTTGCAGACGCCGCAAAAGTAAAGGACTGGCAGATGACTACATCTCCTGGTCCAACTCCTGCGAGAATCAAAGCAAGGTGAATTGCGGCGGTTCCTGTATTTGTGGCAAGAACATTCGGGATTCCTACAAAATTTGCAATTGAACTTTCAAATAAATCAACATTTTCTCCAATTGGTGCGATGTAGTTTTTCTCAAAAGCATTGCCGATATAGATCAGCTCGTTTCCACTCATGTGAGGAGGAGATAGAAATATTCTTCCTCTTCGATTAGGTTGATCCATAGGTAAATTTTTAAAAAAAGGATTCGCTTTCATACTATTTGTTGGTGAATGTTAATGAATGGTAGTTATATGCTGTGATTATCCGCAATGATGCCAGTGATAGCTCTTTCTTTGTGGCAAGTTTGTTAACAGCGAGGCATGCCCGCCACAGCGAAGCAGGCCCGCCACGGCGAGGCAGGCCCGTGACATTCCGGTAGCGATCGGGAGAATTAACTGCAATAGTAGTCTTTACCATATATCAAACTGCTTTTTGTCCTTTACTGCTGCAATTGCAGACACACATACAAAACTTTCCTTCTAACGTTCTTACGCAGTTTATTTCTTTGACTTTGTATGCATTTTAATTACAAATAGACGCATTTCATTTACTTAGTATAAATTTCTGGCATTCGATGGAACAAATAATTTTGGCAAATTTTTACTAAAGTCATTTAATTTACTTTTTGTTACTTTTAATTTATAAAGTGTCAAGACTTATTTATCACTCTTTAATTTTTCACTACTTGCGTTGAGATCTAGTTTTAATGTTCTGGGTGTAGATTTCATCGTTGATAAAAATTAGTTCCAATAAGTTATTAATGAGTTCATTAGTGGATGTCAACGTGACTGAAAGGGCGAAGCTGTATAAAAAAAGCTTGTGTGGAAGAAGATTGAAATCATCCACAAGGCTTCGATAAAAATAAAGTCAAGCGCTACAGCTGCTGTACTACGATAGTAGCAAAAATTAGTGTAGTTAAAGTTTCGTTTTTAAAGTAAAGTGTTCGGACACAGTAA
This sequence comes from Algoriphagus sp., assembly GCA_041688245.1. GTDB lineage: Bacteria > Bacteroidota > Bacteroidia > Cytophagales > Cyclobacteriaceae > Algoriphagus. Next base: position 1,113 of record JBDNIP010000471.1, on the reverse strand, counting down.
ATTAAAAGGTAAAAGTGATAATAATTTTACAAGCGAGCTAGCTAAAACCCTCAAATTAAAACATTAAGTAGTATCGCATAGTGTCAGGAGCTTACACAAAGTGTAATTTTCATTGTCAAAAGACAGTCTTAATAGGTGTGTACAGCATATCAGTTTCTTTTGAGTTTCAGATTTAATAGTTTCAAAAAAAGTATTGGCCGGCTAGAAATAGATCCAGCAAACAGTAGGATTTATATTTTCACGGTAAATTGAATTGCAACAGTTTAAATCAAACTAACAATTAAAAATAAATCTCTGAATAATGATTCAGGATCTTTAATTCAAAGAAAATGTTCCAGATTCTTGTAATACAAGCGACGTCGATCTAAAAAATAATAGGTGTAGCTGCAATTGCACCGGTAAAAATCAAAAAGCAGCCTAGTGTATGGTAAACAAAGCGTTATTGCTACTTTCTTCCGATGGCTATCGGAATGTCATCTGCCTCGCCGTAGCAGGCTTGCCTTCTAGTTGAGCAAAGAAAATTAGGTTAGTGGTACACTTGTGGATAATCACAAAATCTGACTTTACAAGTACTTGTCATTAAATTAGTTACGCTTTAAGGCCCTAATTAGTTCGGTTTCTTTTATACCTCTTATCCTAATTTCGCAAGCTTTACCACGAGTAAGCAAGTTCAGGCCAAGTGCTGACAGTAATCTTTATCCAGTTCAGCTACTAGTTATTAAATTCCTCCTATAAATTTATCTTGTTTTGGCAAAAATATTAGTTACAGGCGCATCGGGTTTTATTGGTTTCCATTTGATCAGCAGTCTTCTTGAACTTGGTTCCCATGCTATTGTCGGTTTGGATATCGTCAATGACTATTACGATGTAAATCTAAAATATGCCCGCCTGGCGGAGCATGGAATAGCGAAGGAATATATTCTATCACATCACCCTATTCAGAGCGAGCGACACTCAAATTATCGCTTTCTGCAAGCGGATCTTGGGGAGCATGATTTTATTGTAGCCTTTATGTTGCAAGAAAAGTTTGACTATGTGGTCAACTTGGCTGCCCAAGCCGGGGTTCGCTACAGTATGGACAATCCCCGTGCCTATACCAGATCAAATATTGAT
>JBDNIP010000470.1:0-1676 GCA_041688245.1 Algoriphagus sp. | reverse complement strand
TTTTTGCCATCTCCATCGGTGTCAAACTCAGTTTCCACCCAGAGATCAGTGCGGATCCAATTGGCCGGTTCCTCCAGCTCAGGGATGATTTGGGCTTCCCCGTTTTCAAAAATTGGTTTGACTTGGGCGAGTAGATGGTGGCCTCCAATCCCTAGGAAAAGGAGAAAGAGTATAGTCTGTTTGAGTAATTTCATAAAGTCTGAGTTATTGTGGGTTTAAGATAGTTTTTAATATCATTAGCTGCAATTGAATATTTAGGCTGATGACTGATGTGGGGTGTTGGGTATCGGGTGTTTGGTGACCGATGTTGGGTGTTTGGTGACTGATGTCGGGTGTCCGATGTTTGGTGTCGGGTGTTGGTTGAGCGATGTGGGGTGTTGGGTGACGAGTGACCGAAAACTGCGTAATTAATCATTAATCCTACATTATAAATGCTTTTCGCTGCTTATTGCTGGCAAAGCGGATATTCACTATTCAAGATAAAACTCAACATGGTTTATTCGGAGGAATATCCAATTCAGTATGGGGAAGATTGCTTTGAAAAAGTCTTTTTAAAACCTGACCAGGTTGGCCTTTTCTGATAATTTTAGGGATTCCTTGGAGGTGTAGCGTCTGCTGCTAAGTGTAGTGCTAAATTCTACTTGGGTTGATAACCTTTCCTTTCTATATGTAGTCAAAACATAGTGGCAACTGGGTGTAGTCCGCGACAATTGTCGGGAGCAACTACAGCCTACTATATTTTATCACTAGTTCATTGGGAAATTAAACTGAAATCACCGGTAATCAACCTCAATCAAACCTTTTAGTCCAGGGTAATTTCTGGCGCTTGAATAAAGATAGTCCTCCTCCTTTTCGACAATCCCAGCTCTTATCGGATTTTCATGGATATACTTCATCCTGCTTTCGATCATATCTGGTCGATTTAACTCTGTTGCAGGATTTTCATACGTCCAAAATTGCATCCTGATAGCTATCGGGACCGAGCCGCTTATTGATTTTGGCTTGGTATTCAAAGATCATCTTTAGCCATTCCTTTCTACTTTCCTGAGGATTTTCGAGAATCATTTTTAGCAGTTTCTTACTGGTAAACTTTTTGAAATCCCGAACCCAGTCAGCTAGTTTTCCATCTTTTTGTTGAACTACCAAATGGATATGATTACTCATAATCACATAGCCGTACAGATACAATCCTTTTTCTTTTCTGGAATAGGTCAGATTTTCTAAAATAAAATCTCGCTACGATTTTCTTGTAAATACATCTGCCCAAGCTACCAATGAAAGGTTATGAAATAGAGCAATTCTTTGTCTCTGATCTGATAGGCATCTCCCATAGAATGAAAATAAATCTTATCGCCCGAATTGCTCCCGACTGCTGTACGGGATTCTTAAAAATAGTTGGGTGTGGTTATAAACTACACCTAGCCATGGCAGATTACAGCTAGGCTAAGGTTTTACACCTTGGAACATGTCATTGAATGAGTTCGACACCCTTCAGGGTCGTGGGGATGGTCGTATTTGCCCCAGCCATGGGTTTTACCCATGGCTATTCATGGTTTGATCCTTTCAGGATCATAAATAGGTGACCATAGGAAGTTGAATATGGTAGATATAGTTTTATTAGATCGACCACGAAGTGGTCAAACCATGATTAGCCCCCGGTAAAACCGGGGGTTTAG
>JBDNIP010000469.1:0-2309 GCA_041688245.1 Algoriphagus sp. | reverse complement strand
TAGTGAATCAGCGAGTGATAAAGGCCAATTTAGAACTACCACAATCTTCTTGTTTGATAAAAATCTTAACCTTGTAGGTAAAGAGGTAGTTGAAGATAGTAAATTGGGAGCCTTTGGATCAGTTTCAACTGATGATGGATATTTGTCATCATCGCATGATTTCTACCAGAAAAATGAAAACTACCTAAACCATAAATATCAATACAAAATTAAATTAACAACACTGTGAGGTATATATTGATATTTCTTTTTTCTCTAGTCAACATAAATCAATTTACTGAAGTGAGCAGTGATTCCTTTGATTTAAAGATAGCTATGGATGCTGTAAGCAGCGAAGAATTAAAAGATAATAGTCCAGTAATATTAAGAATTAAAGTGACAAATATCTCTAAAATTAAGTGTCCTGAAAATGCTTATAAATTTACTTTATTTGTCAATGGTAAGCCCGCTAGTCTAGATAATAATCCCAGTGCACTCATGCCTGAGGAAACTATTACTTATACAAAACAAACAGGAAATTACCACTTTATGGCGTATAAAGATAGCTCGTACAATATCTCTGCTAAAATTGAGATTAAAAAGGGATATGAAGATTCTGATATGTCAAACAATCAAATCCAAAAACTAGTAATAGTTAAGTGAGATTAATTTTTATGCAAAGATGCTTAACAATGGTTTATCTCTCGATACGAATCCAATAAGCCTCATTCTGCTTAGATCGAGGCTTATTGGATTTAAAATCTGAGACCTTATTTTTTGTCAGTAATTTCCTGAATAGGTTGGCCTGTGGCTCCATTTGGGAGTCTGATCCCAAGCATCATAGACAAGGTCGGCGCAATATCTGTGATTGTTGCATAGCGACTGCTGGAGCCTGGTTTTACATTCCAACCATAGAATAGAATGGGTACATGGGTATCATAAGTAAATCCTGTACCATGTGAAGTTCCTCTAGCTCCGCCGGTCAACCAACCTGGCTCAAAAATCAAGAGTAGGTTGCCAGAAGATTTGAAGTTGTAGCCATTTTGTACGAGTGAGGCCCTACCAGAGCTGAAATCCGTGTTTCGCATCGCTGTGGCAGTGTAGACTTCTTTTATTCCTCTAAATCGTAGTAAGAAATTAACCAGCTCATCTTCGATATCGGCTAGGTTCATGTCCTTATCTCGGACCAGTTTTTCATTTATAAAAACTTGCTCATTGGAAACACTCAAAATCCAATCTCCCTCACCGAAACGTGCAGACATATAGCCTTTAAGTTGTGCCGTGATATAGCCCACATTCAGATTACCTGCCGGAACCTTTTCAGCCTCCATGTAAGTGGCTATTTCAGCTACTCCATGATCTGCTGTCAGAAAAATGAGGTATTGATCCTTTCCATAAGTTTTATCTAGATAATTTAATAGTTTCTCCAACTCCTGATCTAGCCTGAGGTAAGTATCCTCCAATTCTACAGAAGAAGGACCAAATCGGTGGCCGATATAATCCGGGGAAGAAAAGCTTACTGCCAAAAAGTCTGTATCAGTTCCTTTTCCTAAATCCTCGCCTTCTAAAGCTGCAATGGCAAAATCAAGCGTTAGCGTATTCCCAAATGGCGTAGAGGTAATTAATCCTGGTCCTCCATTTTTTTCTTTTAGCTCGGCCAGGTTATAAGGAAAAGTAGGGCTGTCTTTGCCAATAAAAGTAGATTCGTAGGGATTGTCATCCGCAATACTTTGGACGTAGGTGTCGATTGGGTAGAGGGTCTCCCAAGTTTGAGTTAAATACTCATCAACTAATTTTCTTTCGTTAAAATCTTGAACCCATTTTGGCAGCGACTCATGGTAATAAGTAGAGGTCATAAACTCTCCATTCTTGCTGTCAAACCAATACGCATCGCCCAAATGGCCAGCAGGCAAACTAGCGCCACGGTCTTTGATAGCAACTCCCACCACTTTAGATCGCTTGTTTGTAGCAAATCGAAGTTCGTCTGTGATAGTTGTAGTCAATAAATTTCTAGGGCTGATTTGACCATTTTCTGGAGTTCCACCTACGTTACTCACCGTAGAATCTCCGGCGCAGTACATGAATTGACCACTACTTCTCAAATACCATCCATTGCTGATGATTCCATGCGTGGCAGGAGTAGTGCCTGTGTAGACTGATGCATGACCCGGGCCAGTATAGGTCGGAATGTAGTTATAGTGACCATTTTTCATCATAAAGCCATCCTTTACTAATCGTTTAAACCCACCTTCGCCATAGCGATCAGCATATTTATAGAGGTAATCTTGACGCATCTGATCCACGACGATACCTACAATCAGCTTTGGTTT
>JBDNIP010000468.1:0-7747 GCA_041688245.1 Algoriphagus sp. | reverse complement strand
AATTATGAAAAATCAACTTTTAATGCTGATACTTCTTCTTATCAGCTGCTGCCCAGTAAAGCTCTATGGACAAGAAGCTTTACCCCAACAAATCCAAAGCTACTTTGACACGTACCAGAAAGAATATCCGGTTGAAAAGGCTTACCTCCATTTAGATAAAAATACCTACACCTTAGGGGAAGACCTTTGGTTTAGTGCCTACCTAACAGCAGGGAGCACACAGATCCCATCACCGCTGAGTGCGACGCTGTATGTTGATCTTTGCGATGGCGATGGATTGCTCCTCGAGCAGCAAACTGTACGACTTGAAAAAGGTCGTGGGAAAGGTGATTTTACCCTACCGGCTTTCGGTAAATCTGGGATTTATCAGATAAAGGCCTATACCTCTTGGATGCGAAATTTTGGGTCTGAGTACTTTTTCAATGGATCGATTACCGTCGTGGATGGAGCAGGGGGTACATTTCTCCCAAAGATCACTTTCAGCAGCATCAGTTCAGCGGCTGGAAAAGTTACTTATAAGGCAAATCTAATCGTGGTGGATAGCAAGGGCAATCCGCTTGCAGGTAAGACTGTCGAAATCAAAGTGATAGCAGGCGATGATGAACTATACAAGCAATCACTTCCAGTCAATGCCCAAGGAGAGGTAAGTTTTACTTTCGCTATCCCCGAGAAAGCCAATCCTTCCCAGCACTTGGAATTGACTTTCATGGAGAATGAAAATTATTCCGTTACCCAGAAGCTTCGCCTACCTTACAGTTTGACTTTGGCAGATATTCAGTTTTTACCAGAAGGTGGACATTCCGTGATTGGCAAAAAGTCGAGTTTTGCATTTCGGGCAATCTATCCAGATGGCTTTCCCGCTGATATCAGGGCTACTATCGAAGGAAGTGAAATCACCTTTGAAAGTAATTTTGCAGGTATGGGAAAATTTGAACTCACTCCATCCCAAGCAAGCTATGAAGCAAAAATCATTGAAAAAACTACTGCCCAAGAGGTCAGCATCAGTCTCCCAAAAATAGATTCAGAAGGATTGGTACTACAGGTAGTCAATAATCCTGCGGCAAGCTACTTAACTGTATTTATTCAGGGGATATACGAGCCAAATTCACTTTTACTGATTTCTCAGACGCGAGGGATCATCAATTACATGATCCAAGGTGCCCTAGCAAATGGTGTATGGGGAGTACGAATTCCTAAAGAGAATCTGATCTCAGGTATCAATCAAATTACGGTAATGAGTGCAGATGGTAAGCCACTTTTGGAGCGATTGGTATTTATCCAAAAGGGAGATCAAATTCAGCTTGACCTCTCAAAAACTGGGGGAAATTCTCCCCGTGAGAAAATTATGCTGAAGCTAACGTCTAACTTTTCAGGAACTGCTAGCACTGGAAGTTTTTCGGTTGCTGTGCTGGATGCTTCTCAGGTTGATGCAAGCGAGCTTCAAACTGGGGATATTTTCTCCACGCTACTTCTAAGTTCAGATTTATCCGGGGAAATCTACCAAGCTGGAAGATATTTCAAAGATAACTCGGTAGAAACGCAGGAGTCGCTTGATCTGGTGATGCTGACTCACGGCTGGAGGAGATTTGAGTGGGCTGATATTCTTGCCGGAAATCTACCAAAAGTAGCACAGTTCATCGAACGGGGGATCAATATCGAAGGTCAGGTGACCGATGCTGAGCAGACAAAAAAAGGGCTCGGAGGAGGGAAAATCACTGCTTTAGTGGGCGAGGGAATCGAAATCGTCACCTCAGAATATGGCCCTAATGGACGATTTATTTTTAGAGATCTGGAATATTTGGATTCCGCGGCGGTAACAATCACAGCGGAAGATACTCGGCTCAGGAACTTTATAGATGTAGCGGTCATGCAACCTGAACCTGTTTTTAATTCAATCCAAGGTAACTATGCGCAGGAACTTATTTGGCCAGAGGGATTAGTCGCAACCTATCGGGAGCGCACCATGATGCAGCAGCTAAACTCTGATAAAGATATTATCGATCTTGAGGGAGTGACAGTCGAAGGAAAGACCATTGAGCGCGAAGAGGAAGAAATTAAGAAAATCTACGGAGCCGGTGATGTGACCCTTGATCCCGATAAGATCCCATCTTCGATCGGCTTTACAAACGTTTTCCAATTAATTCAAGGACGAGTTTCCGGAGTACAGGTTTTTGTGTCAGGATTAGATGTATCAGTAACTATTCGTGGAGTTGGATCATTGGGAGGTTCTGGAACTCAGCCTTTATATCTGCTGGATAATGCTCCGGTAGAAGCCTCGACTTTACTCAACATTAGCCCCAGGGATGTGGCCAATGTCGATGTCTTCAAAGATCCAGCGAAGACTGCCATTTTTGGAGCGCAAGGTGCAAATGGGGTCATTGCAGTGTATACCAAAACAGGCTCTGGATTTGGTCGAAGTGTAGGCGGTACGCTTGTGAGCAATTATGGAGGCTACTCCGTTCCAAAGGAATTCTATCTTCCAAAATACAACCTCAAAACTGTTGAAAATGCGATCAAAGATGCTCGTGCAACGATCTACTGGAATCCGCTCGTGCAGCTAGGAGCGGAAGGTGAATCAAGTCTCGAATTTTTCAATACTGATATTGCCAAAAAGCAATTAATTATAATTGAAGGAATGGATTCCGAAGGAAGATTAGCCCGTCTAGTCCGCATTTTAGAATAAGCATTTGCTTTCTTCACCAAAGCCAGCTAATTTCTTCCAAATTTAAAGACGAAGAAATGAAAAAGGCTTTGGTGATTTTTTTTGTACTGGTTGTAATTTCCTTTTCGGGCTATTCACAGACTCAAAATCAGGGTGATGTCAGATTCCATGCTTTTGGAACCTATGGGCTTCGATGGCAAAATCTTGGAGTTGGTGGTGGAATCGAATTTTTCTTTGTGGACAATTTTGCTTTTATGCCGAGTTATACTCAGGTTTTTCCGGAGATCGGCTCGGAAAGTAATTTCAGCGCAGACTTTCGCTACTACATTTCCGAAGGACCCTCTCAATTATATTTTATGGCTGGATACAGCCAAAACTGGGAAAACATGCAGCCTGACGGTGCCGGAGTACGGAGCAATTTCAAGGGCGCAAATGTCGGTATAGGAGCATACATTCGATTAGTCGACTGGATGGGCTTGAGCACTGAATTTAAATTTCAGAGTACCAACAGACAGGAACTTGGCTTTCGGATAGGCTTTGCATTCCCATTCGGCGGAAGAGCGACTACGAACTAGTTCACTACTTTTTCGAAAACTCGAAAAGCTTTCGTTTCTCCTCCTTATTCAAGGCCTCGTAGCCTTTATCAGCTATTTTATCCAGAATTCTATCAATTTCTTCCTGAGTCGCATCCCCTGAGTTTGCCACCTCATTGGTGGACTTTGAGAAAGTGGAATTGGAGCTAGGACCCGAACTTTTTTTCCGATACGAAACGTGCACCTTATTTTTTTTGGAGAAGAAGTTTTCAAACCAAATCCCAATTCGCTGAATTGGAACTCCTAGATCTCTTCCTTTACGAAGTTGAGTGATGTAAAGAAATCCCATTAATGCTCCTCCCAAATGTGCCAATTCTCCTCCTGCATTAGCCCCAACAGTATTGGCAAAAGCAAGAATAACATAGAACATTGCAATATATTTTATCTTAACCGGGCCGATCAGAATCAACATGAGTGTCGTATTCGGAGCCAGCGTGGCGGCCCCAACTACCATGGCAAATACGCCTGCACTAGCTCCCAGCATTAGCGAAGTATCGACTACATTATTGAAAAATGGGGCAATGTTATAGATCAAAACATAAAATAGCGCACCGGCAAGGCCTCCTAGGATATAAAGATTTACAAGCTTACGGCTTCCCAGGTATTGATTAACAATCATCCCAAACCAATAAAGGAACAGCATATTGAATATGATGTGTAAAAACCCTTCATGCAAAAACATGTAAGTCAGAATACTCCAAGGCTGAACAACCAAACGGCCTAAGGCCGCTGGCATCATCAGAAAGCTCAGTGCTTGTCCATAAAAATCACCCAGTCCTCCAATTGTCATCAGCACTCGCAAGACAAGTACCGTGAGAAATACTAATAGATTTATAGCAATCAGCTTGAAAAGACTGTTATCACTATATTTAAAGGCATTTCTTAAATTTTCCCAAAAACTACCGTACATAATTAATAAAAATTAGATCTGTCTTTTTTCCAAAAATAAACTAAAATCGCTCCTATTACTAATCCACTCAGGTGGGCGAAGTGTGCAACATTATCGGTAGGGCTGTTAAAGATCACGTTATAAATTGTATATAATCCATAGAATAAGACTAAATATTTTGCTTTGACTGGAATAGGCGGAAAGAGCAAAAATAATTGTGTGTTTGGAAAGAGCATACCAAATGCAATTAAGACTCCAAATAATGCGCCAGACGCTCCCACCATAGGAACATTTCCTTGAATCTCCATTATCGCATTAAGTGTTTGCTTGGCTTGACTGATTCTATTTGGATCATTTGGATTTCTACTATAGTCATCCACAAAGTCAAACACTGAACTTTGGAAAAATCCACGATTGGCTATGACCAACTTGTTAAATACTTCGGGATCTGGATCATTTTCAAAGGCCTCCACTTTATCCTGAAGATTATTCATTCGATAAGAGTTATATCCTGAGTAGAGTACTCCAGAACCTACTCCGCAAACCATCCAAAGAATTAAAAGTTTTTTAGGTCCTAGAAACTGCTCTATCATAGGCCCAAAAATTAAAAGCCCAAACATATTGCCGAATAAGTGCCAAAAATCAGCGTGCATAAACATGTACGTCAAAAACTGAAAGGGCTTGAAGTAATTACTGTGAATATAATATAGTGCAAACCATGACTTCAACTGGGGGAAAATAAACGCGCTTACCAGATAAAGGACGACGTTCGCAATAAGAAGATTCTTGACTATTGGAGTAATATTTCTAAACATGCTAATTGCCGAAAAAGGAATGAATGTTACTTACATCTAATTTCACAAAAGATTTATTGGCTCCCAAACCGAAGTTTGGATTTTGGCAGGCAAACAATTGACCGACTAAGTTTTCCATTTCTTGTGCAGTAAGTTTTTGACCTTTTTTTAATGCTGATTTCCGTGCTAAAGAGCGGACTAGATTTTCTCTTTTATCCAATGAAAGCTCGCTTTTAAAATTCTTGAACTGTTCCAATAAACCTTCAAAGAGTTCCTTTTCATTTTTTATTTGAATATCTGCCGGAACACCCTGAATAAGAATGGTGTCTTTACCAAATTCAGCTATCATGAATCCTAGACTGTGAAGTTCGGGCATCATATCCATTACTAAAGTAAAATCTGAGGGACCAAGATTCAATACCGGTGGAAAAAGACATTGTTGAGAAGGGCCTTGGGCGAGCTTTAACTGCCGTAAATATCGTTCGTAAAGGATCCTTTCATGGGCTGCCTGTTGATCGAGAATCAACATTCCTGTGGACATCTGAGCCACTACATAGCTGAGTTCTACTTGGAAAGTTGTGCCAGTAGCTTCCTCTTCCAAGGATCTGGAAAAAGAGTTCGCCCTATGGTCCGGATTTACTTTGCTGCTGAAAGTTAGGATTTCAGTATCGTCATCTGACTGTTTGAACCCAGCTATTTGATTACTCTTTTCAGAGTTTGTACCCTCAAAAAGCCGCTCCCAGCCTGAAGGATCTGCCTTTTTAAATTCTGGAGTATTAAAAGTCTTATAGCTGTGTTCACGGGCGAGTTGCTCTTTTTTACTCGGATCCTGATCCCATTTCTCATTGAAATTCACATCGAAAGTAAAATCGATCGAAGGAACTATATGATGAGAACCCAAAGCTTGCTTCACAGCAGATCGAATCACTGCATAGACGGTGCGCTCATCATCGAACTTGATCTCTGTTTTCGTAGGGTGAACATTGATATCGATATGTGAAGGATCAATTTCCAAAAAGAGCACATAGAATGGATGCTGATCGGGTTGAAGCAACCCTTCAAAAGCATTGCTCACTGCATAATGAAGGTAGCTACTCCTGATGTATCGATTATTAACAAAGAAAAACTGCTCCCCTCTTGTCTTTTTTGCGTGCTCTGGCTTACCTACATAGCCTTTCACATTAATATGTGGCGTGAACTCCTCACAGGGCACTAACTGTCCTTGATAGTTTTTCCCAAAAACCTGTACGACTCGATGGCTTAATTTACCGGGGGTCAAATTATATACCTCAAGATCTTGTTGAAAAAGTGAAAATCCTATTTCAGGATAAGACAATGCTACCCGTTGGAATTCATCCACAATATGTCGCATCTCAACTGCATTGGATTTGAGGAAATTTCTTCTGGCAGGAACATTGAAAAATAGGTTTTTCATCGAAACAGAGGTTCCAACATTCCCAGCAAAGGGCTCCTGTTTTTTTACCTCGGATCCTTCAATTTGAATCATTGTTCCAAGCTCTGAATCAGCCTGCCGGGTTTTGAGCTCCACTTGCGCTACTGCTGCGATTGATGCTAAAGCCTCTCCCCTGAATCCAAAAGTTCGGATAGCAAAAAGATCGCTGGATTTTCTGATTTTGGAAGTGGCATGGCGCTCAAAGCTCATTCGTGCATCTGTAGCTGACATACCTTTACCATTATCGATAACATGAATTAACTGCTTTCCTGCTTCTTTGACTACCACTTGAACCTGTGTGGCACCTGCATCTACTGCATTCTCTAAAAGCTCTTTGAGTGCAGAGGCTGGTCGTTGAACTACCTCTCCTGCAGCAATTTGATTTGCGATGGCATCAGGCAAGAGTTGAATGATATCAGACATTTTTTTTCTTGGGTCTTAGTCTAAAGAAAAAATAGATACCGCCTACGAGTAAAGTCGCGTAAGCCATGTATTCGAATATAACTGGACCGAGGTAGATATATCCGAAGATTATTCCTAACAGCAGCAAGAAGATCAAGGTCCGGATCATGGCTGTGGAAGCAAAAATATTCGGTTTACTCCTCTCCTTTATTCCTCGGTGCTGCGAAAATGAACCTCTAATCCCGCCTCCAAATGAGCCCATATCTGCATCTCCCTCTTTAATTAATCCCGCTTCCTTAAGTTCACGCTTGATTCTTGAGGTACGCTGATCGATTTCCTCTTTTACAGAGTCATAATATCTTGGCTTGATATCAAATCGCATTGGTGCAGCACTACGAAAGATGGAAGGAAATTTCATTTTACTAAATTTTACTGAGTGGGGAGGTAAAATCCCGTTTGACCGATAAGTTCTAAACTAATGACCAGCTATCAAAATTATATTCTTTTTAACCTTTTTGACGCGTTAATGTTGCTTCAATTTTAGTACATTCATTTGAAGCGAGGAGAGCTCTTCTTTCCAAAAGGCCCAATTAAAATTTTAGCATGCTTCATTTCATTAGCTTAAGTTCTGTATTACAAATTTATTTTAAAAATTAAAGATTAAAAATTAACTCTAGCATGGGCATCAAGCTTTGGAGGATATTCGCAATTGGATTGGTTTTTATTCTTTTTTCGTCAGGAAAATTGGACGAGGAGATTTCCGTTGAAGATCCTTTAGTATCATCGGATTCTATTGCACAACTAAACTGGGTAGATTCTGTGTTCCAAAGTCTAACATTTGATGAGCGGTTAGGACAACTTTTCATGGTAGCTGCTTATTCTAATAAAACTGAAGCCCATGTCAAGGAAATCTCAAATCTGATCCAAACAGAAAATATTGGTGGTATTATTTTT
>JBDNIP010000467.1:0-4686 GCA_041688245.1 Algoriphagus sp. | reverse complement strand
CTATTTTATCATCAGGTTTAGTGTTCTTAGAAAGCGTATTTAACGAATTCAAAGCCTCTTGGTACTTCTTGAGGTTGTACTGAATAAAAGCAGATTTATACAAACTGAAGTTGTCACCAGTCAACAAATAAATTCTTTCAAAATGAGGCAGTGCCTGATCTAATGCTCCTAACTGCTCCAGTGAAAATGCGGCAATCTCTAAAGAGCCTATACTTTTTTCATTTACTTGAAGGATATCCAGTGCTACTAGAGCCGCCGAAGTGGACATCTTATTTTCAAAGTATAAGCTTCCCAGCAATTCCGGATAGCGAAGATCTTCAGGGTTTCTTACGATTAAGCTATATAACTTTCCCTTAGCGGACTCAAAGTCATTGTACCGCATGGCCAATTGATAAGCAGCCTGATCTTGAATATTTAGGACCTTTTTGGTAGTTGGATCCAGCTTTGGAGCTATCGAATCAGTAGTTTGAGCAAATGTGGTGCTGGCGCAAATTACCAGCGTTAGCAGGGATAAAACGTGCTTCATTGTTAGATTTATTTTTGATTTGAATTATTATTTAAGGATTACTAATTGGAGTGAGCCCTTTCTTCTTTGCAATCAGATACATCAATTCGCGTGCCTCAGTAGTATTATTATGAATCCTACCTTCCAATATAGCTTCTTTAATCTCTTCTTTAATTTCTCCTATAATTTTTGAGGGTTCAATATTGAACACTTGCATGACTTCTTCCCCTGAGATTGGGGGTTGAAAATTTCTCATTTGATCTTTTTCCTCCACCTCAAGCAGTTTCTGATCTACTTTATCAAAATTCTCAAGGTATCGTTTTGCTTTTTTATTATTCTTTGAAGTCACATCAGCGCGATAAAGCTTCATCAGGTCATCAATAGCATCTCCTGCGTCAAGAAGCACCCTTCGTAAGGCAGAATCAGTCACCTCATCTTTAACCAAAGCGATAGGACGAAGGTGTAGTTTAACGAGTTTTTGAACATATCTCATTCGCTCATCCATCGGAAGTTTAAGTCTTCTGAAAATCTCAGGAACCATTCTTGCTCCTTTATCTTCATGACCGTGAAAAGTCCAGCCCACTTTATTGTTGAATCTTTTCGTGACTGGCTTGGCAATGTCATGGAGAATTGCTGCCCAACGCAAATAGAGATTATCACTAACCTGACAAAGATTGTCCAAGACTTGAAGCGTATGGTAGAAATTATCTTTATGGGATTTGTCATCTACTGAATCCACTCCCTGCAAAGCGACCATTTCCGGAAAAAACTCCTCCAATAATTTGCTGGCAAAAAGCAACTTGAATCCATAAGATGGCTTTTTCACCAAAATAATTTTATTCAGCTCAACAATAATTCGCTCAGCAGAAATGATTTTCAATCTGGCAGCATTCTGAGCCAATGCAAAAAAGGTGTCTGACTCTATGTCAAAATCTAACTGTGAGGCAAATCTGATGGCTCGCATCATGCGAAGCGGATCGTCTGAAAAGGTAATTGAAGGATCTAGTGGTGTGCGAATTATTTTCTTTTTAATATCTGTAAGACCTTCAAAAGGATCCACCAGATCACCAAAGTCCTTCTCATTTAAGGAAATTGCCATAGCGTTAATGGTAAAGTCTCTGCGCTCCAAGTCTTCGAGTAAAGTACCGTCTTCCACAATTGGCTTTCGAGACTCCAAACGGTAGGACTCCCTTCTTGCCCCTACGAACTCCAATTCAAAATTATTCACTTTCAGCATGGCTGTACCAAAATTTTTGAAAACCGTAAGTGGTGTATGGTAATCAAATTGTTTTGTTACTTCTTCTGCCAGTTTAATTCCACTGCCAACGCAAGTAAAGTCAATATCCGTACAAGGGCGATTAAGCACCAAATCACGAACAAACCCACCCACAACGTAAGTATCCTGTCCTAGATTTTTTGCTGCTTTTGCTACCCTGGAGAAAACCTCAATTTCTGCTAGTTGTGACTTAAAGTTCATCCCCTTATAATTTTCACGTCTCCATCTGAACCCAACACAAGCTCTTTAACATTTGGACTAAAAAGAGGGAATAGCAAACTTGTCTCCACTGCTTTTTGATCATTGGTATCGAGTCTAACAAGAATTGGCTGCGATAGCTGAAAAAGAAATTTATTCCAATTTGGCTCTCTAATCAAGGAAAACTTCAGATTCCCATCGACTAAGGGCGGCGATTTCAAACCCCGATTAGGACTGCTGCGGTAAATTGTAGGTTTAGAAGCATATTCAACAATGTCTAGGGAGACTTCTGAAAAAGGCTCACAAATAGTCCTGATTTGAAATAAGTCAAAAAGCAAAAATATCCAATCTTCCCCCATTTTAGGGTCCCAACCCTCAGGTTTCAAAAAGGTCATTCCTTTTCCATTACCTTCTTTGAGATGAAGGATCCCATCTGTTTTTAATTTTTTAGCTAATTCTGATAATTCCAAAGTATTTTTTTTACAAAAATAACCAGATTTTCCGAAGCGGGGAGACTTATAGCAAGCAATAGCCTCATTAAGGATTAAGAAAGCTATTGCACATCTTGATTTTCAATTTAGTTTTCTTCATTATGATGCTTTCCGTTGAGATCGAGACTCGCCGTATAGGCGTACTCACGAAATAAACTTGAAGAAGACAAATATCCCGCTATCATCCATTCCTATTTGATTAAATAATAGCCTGATCGATAATCCTATTCCAACACCAGATAGCTATAAATTTAATATGAACCGACCTTAACGCATATTTTTCTAGAATTGAAAGGTTTTGTATCTATGTATTTAAAAATCAACGTAAGTCGTTCTCCATTTAGGACCGTCAACTAAGAATATGTGACGCCAAATGTAGTTAGCAACTAATGAAGAAGATCTAAACACTTTTAGGATATTGATCTAAAGACATATGGTATATGTATTTCAACGGTTTTACCAGTATAAAGCAAAACAATATAGAATTGGTTATCTCGATAACCGTCTAAAATTCTAAAATACCTACATCTGTCTCCCACCATTCCCGATCGCTGGGCAGAAGTAGTCGTTCAACCAACAAATCTGAGAAAATAAGCGCACTGACATAATTGCTTGACTGGCGAGGCAGGCCCGCCACAGCGAGGCAGGCCCGCCACAGCGAGGCAGGCCGATGAGTTCCGATAGCCATCGGAAGAAGTACCGGCAATGCTAGTGTTTACCATATATTATTCGCTTTTTGTTTTTTACTGTTGTAATTGCGGATATACATATTTAAAAAAATCTTTTATGAGGAGAAAGAAAAATTCTGAAAAATATTTTGAGTGAATACCAACAAAAAATTAATTGACATGCTGTGGACGAAGACAAATTGAATACTATTATTCTATTAAGAAGACAGGTTAAAGAGTAAAAATTTAGATCATTTTGTCAGAGGTTATAATGAATTCGCTTTCACAACAAAAAATGAAAATTATACTTCAACCTGTGATTTTTCCATGGTTACTAAATGTAAGAAGTTTAATGATTGTTCGTGTAGGTATATGTATGCCTCTCTTCTTATTTGGAAAGTGAACCATTACCTTCCAAAAATTCCAACTAATCAATTGCAAAAAATTGAATTTTAATTCTATTATAATTTTTACCAGTCACAATTTTAAGCTTTTACAAACTGAATTTCAACGTATTAAATTTTATGATTGTCCGCTATTATACCAGTGACTTCTCTTTCTTTGGTCAACTGGTATTCAGGCCCGCCACAGCGAGGCAGGCCGATGACGTTCCGATAACCATCGGAAGGAGTACAGTAAATGCTGGTGTTTACCATATATTATTCACTTTTTGTCTTTACTGGTGCAATTGCAGACATATATTTTAAATTTTATAATTAGTTGCACTTGCATGACTATTGAAATGAAATCAGAATAAAATTTTGGTGAAACTTGATCTTCCTATAGAATTTCAAGAACCCTTCTTTAGGTAGTTACGTCCCAATAAATATTGGGGAGAGCTAAACCATCCATGGCCTTTTGCAGTGTAGTGAAAAGAATAAATCCATAAGCTACAGCCCGTAAAAGGCGAAACAATTAGATTTCACTTTTTCAGAGCTTCCGTTTCATTCTAGTTTCAATACCCCCAGGTTTGCATACTGTTTTGAGTTTTTCCAATCCTTCGTATTTATTTTGCATGGAAATGAAGCCATGCTGCTGGATATGCTTAGAGAATTAGGCAACTGGTGTGATTACCATCACATGTACAAAATTTGAAAATATATTACTCTAATACAAACGAATGAACAAGACATAAAAAAAGGCTACAATTGCAGCCTTTTTTTTCAGTAAAACAGATTATTAACCTCTCAGCCAGTTGATAAAAGTCTGATAGCCTACTCCTATTTCTCTAGCAAATGCTGCTTTAGTTTTCTTACCAGTAGCCTCTACTTTACTCCATTCAGCGATGATTTTACTTTTCTCTGAGTCAGAGAAAGTTCTTCGCTTGGAACTTTTTGCTGAAGATGCATTTCCAGTTACTAACGAGATTAATTCTGTCAATTCATTTAAGAATCTTCCATCGTTTAAATGTAGTCCAGCTGCTTCCAATTTCTTGATCACTTGATCTTTTGGATTAACAGGTGTAACTGCTATACCTCCTGTAGCAGCTTCATGCAAATCAATTTTGCTTCCATCAGCTGTTACATAAATAAATCCGTCACCTTTTTT
>JBDNIP010000466.1:0-7617 GCA_041688245.1 Algoriphagus sp. | reverse complement strand
TTTACTTCAGAGAGCCTGGCGGAGTCTTGTTTGAAATCGCAACGGATGAGCCAGGTTTGGAAATTGATGAAGAACAGGACCATCTGGGAGAGTTGCTGAAATTACCGGACTGGGCTGAGCCAAGCAGAGATAAAATTGAAGCGGCACTCGCACCGGTCACCTTAAATGCAGCTAATTATGACTGAGATTATATCAGCGGGTTTACCACTGGATCAGGCTTCAAAATTAGCGATCCTGATTCACGGACGAGGGGCTAGTGCCTCTGGGATTCTTACACTGAGGGATCATCTCAACTTAGATGATTTTGCTCTTCTCGCACCAGAGGCAGCGGGTAATTCTTGGTATCCTTACAGCTTCATGGCCCCAGAAGAAAGCAATGAGCCTGCTTATTCTCTGGCCATCCAGCAGCTCAGGGACATCACGGATGACTTGTATAATACAGGCTTCACTTCAGAACAGATTTACTTGATTGGCTTCTCTCAGGGGGCTTGCCTGTCACTTGAGTTTTCAGCACGCTTCGCAAAAAAATACGGTGGAGTAATTGCCTACACTGGTGGACTGATAGGTCAGAAGATTCAGTCTGAGAAGTACTCGGGTTCGTTTGGACAGACACCGGTATTTATTGGGAGCAGTAAGCAGGATTTTCATGTCCCCTTGGAAAGAATTAAACTTTCTGCGGAACTACTGGTTCAAATGAAGGCGAATGTAAAGACGCTGATTTTTGAAGACTCAGATCATACGATTCGCAAGGAAGAAACTGATTGGGTCAATAGTAATATATTAACATAAGGTTTTCTTAATTAAGAAAAAACCCTGGCTATCGTCAGGGTTTTTTGTTTTACAGGAATTGCGATTTAATTCTAAGATTTTAATGAGAATTTCCTTAAAAATAGTTTTGTAACTAGATGATAATGAATTAAATGATTATGGTTTTAGGGACTTACTCAATAGAATGAGTAAAATATTATGAGCTATCAGCGTGCAGAAAAGGCAATCATTCAAAAACGTCTCCCAGAGGAGTCTCGAAGATTAATTCAGGTGATCTATGGGCCGCGACACGTAGGAAAGACTATGCTAGTGTGTCAAGTGATCAAGGATACGAATGTTTCAAACACCTTCGTAGCTGCGGATGCTGTTCCCGCTAGAGACCGAATATGAATTGCAAAGTAATGGGAAAATGCAAGACCCATCCAAAATCAAAATCCGGAGATTGCTCATCTTATGAGTATTGGTTAGATACAAAAAATCGATAATTGGAGTGAGCAAGTTAAAGCAGAATGGGATCGGGGTACCACAGAAAGTATTGATATTCAAGTAATTTAGTTAGGTTCTTTCAGCCCTAAGGTGCACAATACTGTAATCATGTCAGGAATCTCGAGTGAAACTCCCGAAACTTTAGCGTCAGCTCATTGAGCTAGGGGTCGATGGGTGGAGTCAGCAGTGGGTGCTTACTTGGTAAATCAGACTTTCAAAGAAAAAAGTTAACCATTTACAACTGAAGAGTTGGTAACGCAGAAGTGGATTTGGTGGTTGAGTACAAAAAACGAATCATTGTTCTTGAAGTCAAGACCTCCAAAGTTGGTGGACCTGCAAGCCTGAATGGCTTTGCCAAGCAGTATCGACATGAGAGATCCTTGGTGATTGAAACTGACGGCATTCCTTTGGAGGAGTTCTTGCAGCTCGATGTGTTGAGTTTATATGACTAAAGGACAGCTAAAAAGCTGTCTTTTTCTGCTTAATAATAATCTTGTAACTTACTGTAAATCAATTGATATAATCAAGTTTAAATAATTTACTCAACGCGATGAGTAAAATTACTCAGTGGAAAAGTTAATCAAATACTCGACTCAGTTCCCCTGAAGGAGAGTATAATTGGTAGCGAAACAGGTTCAAGTCTGAACTCAAATCAAGTGAGGTTTTGCAACTCGATGTATTGAGGTGATACGATTAAGAAACAGCTTTTTAGATGTTTTTTGATTAAAAATAATTTTGTAACTTATTGCAAATCAATTATTAGAATCGTTTTACAGAATTTACTCAACGTACTGAGTAAATTTACTCAATGGCAATTCTTAATTAAATTTCCACCCACCCCAGCCCCATGAAGTGGGAGAGGATTTGGGGAGATACAAGTCTGGCTTGAACCGAAAGGAGCAGTCCAAGACTGAAGTCTTGAACCAAATAGATTTTGATCACTGGTCCAAGTCTGAAGACTTGAACCAAGCAGTCCCAGATCTTAATAAGAATAACTTACCTGAGATCCTTTTTCAGGATCTAGTTCGATTTGAGCATATACCCCGATTTCCTGTTGCAATTCTTCCACATGACTGATGATTCCCACAATCCGATTTTCATGACGGAGCGATTTCAAGGTTTCAAATACCACTCGGAGTGCATTTCGATCCAAAGCACCAAAACCTTCATCTAAGAAGAAAAAACTTTGATCAGCTTGGTTGAGTGATTTGACTTTCTCAGCTAAAGCCAAAGCAAGACAAAGCGAAGCTTGGAATGTCTGTCCTCCGGATAGTGTTTTGAGGAGTCGCCGCTTTCCTCCGTTGAGATAATCGATCACCCAAAAGGTATTGTCCGAGTCAATTTCCAGGCTGAGGCTATTTTTGCTCAGTTTCACAAATCGGCTATTGGCAGTATTACAAAGCTCCTGAAGGTAGATGGTGCTCACATATTTCACAAAGCCACTTCCCTTGAAAAGTCGATCCAGTTCTTTTAGATTAGTTTCTCGAATATCCAGTGTGGCGAGTGTTTTCTCCAAAGTTATTTTTTCACTCAGTTTGCTCTGTGATTCTTTGATTCGCTGCTGAAGTAATGCGGCTTCCTGCTGCATGGATTCGTACTGTAATTTTAGGAGTTGAAATTCTTCCTTGACTGCCAAGAATTTTTCCTCATCAAAATCCGCTACGCCAGGTTCGGACTGTAGTTCTAAAATTCTACTATTGACTGTCGCAAGTTTTTGATCAAATTGACGAATCTGCAGATCCACTTTCTCTGCATCAATCGATTGCTCAAAAAGCAAGATCAGCGCCTGCTCGTCCTGAATATTGTAGTCAATTTTCAGTTTTGAAAAAGTTGCTGTTAGCTCTTCGAGCTTCTCGTTGAGGATCACTTTCCGAAGCTCAAAATTCTTCAGATCAGCCAGATTAGTACTTTGCTCAGCTCGTTTTTTGCGGAGATGCTTCTGTTTTCCATCCAAAAGCTCAATGGCCTTTTGAATATGGTTTTCTACATTTTCAATCGTTGCTTTGATGACATTAAGCCCTTTTTGAAAAAATGGTCTACAAAAAGTTGGGTCTTTTATCTCCTCATTCTTAGTGGAGATCGCTGTTTGTTTGGCATGAAGTAAAAGCGAAGCTTGGTTGAATGTTATTTCAATGGTCTCAAGGTCTAGCCGATCGGTATTCCAAGTCTGTCGAAAACTTCTCAGTGCCTGCTCGAGTTTGGATTTGATTTGCGAAGCCTGATCTAAAGTCTCGATTTGTCTCAAAAGCGAAGGAACATCGGCTATCCCAAATGCTTTCAGTTTTCCGATTAGTTCGGATTGTGAACTGAGAATCTGAACTAGTTCATCCGTCTTTTCAGCTTTGGTTTTCAGAAGGGATTCTCTTCTGATTTCAATCTCTTGTTGTTTTTGAATTAAGTTTAAAAGTTGCTCGATTTGATTTTTAGCAGATGCGATTCGATGCCTTAGCGACTGAAGTTCCTCTTCGTCAGCGACGGCTGCCAGCGGTGAGGGATGCTCCAGCGAACCACAAAGCGGACAGGACTCTCCGGCATGTAGAAGGTGTATATGGGCTGTCAATCCCTGTTTGACCATTAATTTCTCCCGATCGTTTTCTAAGGATTGAAGCACTTTTTTCGCTATTTCTAACCAAGCCTGAGCAGAATTTTCCCGACTTGGAAGAGTGGCAAGCAGGCTTTCTAAAACCCTTTGGCCTTCTAGTTCTTGGACTTTGATTTGTTTTAGATTTTCTTCTAGATAGGCTTTTTGTCGTTCGATTTGCTCAGATTCCCTAGCTGTACTTTTCAGCTCGGAAAGTTGACTGGCATCTACACTGGTAAGGTTTTCTGATTGTTGCTCAAGTTCCTTGATTTGTTTCTCGATGGATTTTTGTTTGACTTTTTTGGATTCGATTTTAGGCTGAAGTGTTTCCACTTTTTTACTCGCTTCGGATAGCTCTTGATTTAAGACTTGAATTTCAGCTACCTTTTTGAGATCTCTGATTTTTGCTTCCCGATTGGGTCGATCTTGATTTTTTTGCTTGAGATCGATTTCCTCTTTTTCCAGTTCCGCTACTTCCTGCTCAAATCTTTCTTTGAATCGGATAGAATCTGTAGCGCTAATAATTGCTTTTTCGAGTTCGGCATTGCAGTCTTTCAGATTATCCCAAGTCGGTTTTAGGTAAGTTTTGGCAGCAATGAATTCCCGATGAAGAATCCTACTTCGTTCGATCTCAGGTTTTCGGCTTTCCAAAACTCCTTTTTTCCCAACGAATTTTAGCAATTCGCTGTGTTTTTGACCTTGAGTTTCTTGGGATCTCAGTTCTGATTCCTGCTGATCCAGATTTTTAGATGATTGGGAGATTTTCAATCTCACTTCATCGAGTTGGCTTTCAGATTCTTTGAGCTTTATTTTCGAATATTCTTCTAATCCTGCCAGTTGAGTTTCCAGTCGTATTCTATTTTCCTTCTCGACTTTCAGCAACGTCCCTGTCTTCTGCGAGAGATCAAATCGCTCCAAACCAAAAAGCTCTTTCATCATCTCTGCTCTTGGTCCTGGTGTGAGGTCAATAAATTCTCGGAATTTTCCCTGAGGAATAATTACTGTCTGCTTGAAGTGCTCCTTTTTCATCCCGATGATATCCTCTGCTCGAGCTTCCAGCGGTTCCCATTCTCCAGCTTTTCGGAGGTAGAAAACATGCTCGGCCGAATCAACTTTTTCGGGGTCCTTTTTATTTCGTTTGGCAGCGTAGCGTGCGAGATAGTGCGATTGGTTGTTTTTTCCAGAGCGAAATTCAAAGTTGATCAAGAGCGCGTCACTTTGGAGATTAAGCATACTGCTTTTTTCGCCCCGATCAGAAAGTCGTTCAGTGCTTCCATAAAGTGCCAGAAGTACGCCTTCCAAAATCGAGGATTTCCCAGAACCCACAGCTCCAAAAATTCCAAAGAGTCCAGCAGCTGTCAGCTTTTCAAAGTCGATGACTTGCTTTTCCCGATAGGAATAAAGTCCTTGAATTTCTAATTGTATCGGTATCATGATTGATTCTCCTTACTGATTACTTCCTGAAATAATTCCAAAATCTCGGCATTCGGTTCTTGGCCTTTTTCGCTTTTGTAGAAAAGTTGAAAGAGACTGGTCATACTTTTACCGAGGTCCTCGACCTGAAGTCGATTGTTTTCGGTAGTTGAAATTCCCTTTAATTGGGGAATTAAATTGACGATGCCATCGTGCGCTTTTTGAATCGCTTTTCGGGTCGCAGCATCAATGGCATATTCAGTTTCGTAGGTCAGTTCTACGAAGCAATAGGGGTTTTCTTCCAGCCATTTCAGGGTTTCAGGGAGATTGTCAAATTTCACCCGAAACAGTGCCCGACCGGATTGGAGCGGAATAGGCTTATAACTCACGGGTTTTCCAGGCTCAGCCTCAATCAGCACCACCTGTTTTTGTTGATCTGCTTCGCTAAAGGAATAGGCAAGAGGCGAACTCGAATAGACAACTGGATGAGGACTTTTGCTCACGGCATGGTAGCGATGCAAATGTCCCAAAGCGGAATATTGAATTTGTGGAGGGATATTACTTGTGAAAAGTGCTTGCGTACCACCGACATGCAAGATTGGACGCTCCGATTCAGGTTCTGCTACCAATGGCTGACCTTCTTGTGTGAAATAAAAATGTCCAATCAGCAAATTGACACCAGATGTATCACAATGAGTTTGGGCGAGTTTAGCCCATTTTTTTGCCAATATTTTCCGGAATTCCTCCTCCCGATTTTCAACACCTAGATAGGTTTTAAGGGAAACTTCATTGGCATAGGGAGCCAATAGAATTCGGATTGGAAAGTCAAATTTTGGAAGCCGAAGCGCTATAAATCCTGATTCTGAAGCGGTGATTTCGATTTGTGAGTCTAGTTTTCCAGTAGGAATCACTGTCTGAAAGCTGCTGTAAAAAAATATTCCAAATTCCCGAGCCAGCGGATCCGGCGCTTCGATAAACTGACTGCTATCATGATTTCCAGCGATTGCTATTATAGGCCTAGCACCGTTTTTTGAAAGTTTCCGAAGTGTTTTATAGAGTAATTCCACCGCTTCATGACTGGGATTGAAAGAGTCAAAAATATCGCCTGCGAGTAACACCAAGTCTACATCTTCACGATCTGCAATCTCACAGATTTCAGCGAGTACGAGCTTTTGCTCTTCAATTCGAGGATATTCTTGAAGTCGCTTTCCCAAATGGCAATCTGCGGTGTGGAGGATTTTAATCATGGATTGCTAGTTAAAAGTCTTAGGATCAAAAGTGTTTAGCTTATTGTGAGAAAGCGGTTAAAATAAAATATGTCTAGTCTTAATTGCAACAGTAGTTATTTTTTCTCGCTCTATTGAGACCGGAGCGAGAAGACGGAAGACTCGCCGCGGCAAGGCAGGCCTAAATTCCCAATTGTCAATTATACACTAATTATTCTCTCGGTGCTTCTACTTTTCTGAAAGTAATCGGCAAAATAATAAAGGATTTGCTAATCCTGATAGTCAATATGGACTAGCACGATCACAACATTGGTCTTCGGTTTTGTTAATCAAAGGGAATAAGGCGAATCGCATTTTTTTATGGAAAATAGCTTTCTTAAGTAATCTAAGTTATAGCTTATCGCAATTAGGAACAAACTTTAACAGGCAGTTATCAGGAATTGGCAGGCTTGTTGGCGGGATGCGTTGAACTTCTAGTTTTGTGTATGCGGCTACTGCTTTGCTTTCTCTTATTTATATTGGTGAGCTCATTTGCTTTTGGGCAAGCGAAGGACTCAGTTCTGATTCAAAAGGGTCCTGCAAGTTTTTATGGAAAGAAATTTCACCTGAAGAAAACTTCAAATGGAGAGGTATTTCACATCGATAGTCTAACCGCCGCGCATAAATTTTTACCCTACGGTACCTGGGTGAAAGTCACTCGGGTAGATACCAAGGACTTCGTTTGGGTACGAATCAACGATCGTTTGCCCAAAAGCTCCAGTCGGATCATTGATATCTCGAGAGGTGCGGCAACTCAACTAAAAATGATCGATAAAGGATTAGCTACCGTTAGCGTGAAGGTTGCCACAATCGATGAAATGAACCGATTGTATGCCCACTTCGATGGTGATCCACCTGGTACCATCCGTGTTCGGATCTACGAAAAACCATTTTCCCTGCCCCGGCCAAAACCTACCTGGACTTGGGTGCTGGAAAAAAACAGTAGTACTAACTAGCTGTAAAATAACTTAGTACAAAAAAAATTACCCCTTTATTTAAAATTTTATTTTTGATTATCAATTAGTGGCATCCGAGTAAAATCCCATCTGCTAAATTCAGGGTTCTTAGAATAGTACAAAATGATAAAGGCGGAACACCTATTTG
>JBDNIP010000465.1:0-8822 GCA_041688245.1 Algoriphagus sp. | reverse complement strand
TGCTAAACCTTTATGACCATTACGGTTAAAAAAATAACCACACAAAAAAAGCCGACGAAAGTCGGCTTTATTATTACTTAAATCAACTGTGAATCAATCCATTCCCCCCTTACGGGTAGGCGAGCGAACTGCTGGCCAGGCTGTAGGATTTCCAATTCGGTCCAGTGGAATCCGAATTTCCCGATTCACTTGCTCGGGCTCTTCACTTGCCATGTAAACCATTATTGCGGTCATGATTACATTGTTCTGTACATCGTCAAAGACAATCTTATCATACGTGTCCAAGTTGGTATGCCAAGTATAATTGAAGTAAGACCAGTTCAAAGAGCTTAAAGAAAATGCTGGAACGCCAGCTGCTACAAAAGAAGCATAGTCAGATCCACCGCCACCTGGATTTCCAGGAAACGTAGTTTCAATATCTTTAGTAATACTGCGAGGCACTTTATTCATCCATCGACCGAGATATTCGTAGCTGTCTACAAAGCCTTGGCCTGAAACATTCGCAACTCTGCCCGTTCCATTATCCTGATTGAAAAGTGCCTGAATTTTGTCCATCATCTCTGGATGATCCTCGACGAAAGCTCGTGACCCATTGAGACCTTGCTCTTCTGAACCCCAGTGACCCACTACAATGGTACGTTTTGGATTTGGGTAGATCTCCTTCAATACGCGCATTACTTCCATCATCATGATGGTTCCGGTGCCATTGTCTGTGGCGCCGGTGCCACCATCCCAAGAATCAAAATGCGCAGATAGCATCACATATTCATCAGGCTTTTCTGTTCCCTTAATCTCAGCAATGGTGTTGAAGGTCGGGCCTACACCAGTTTCTTTGGATTGTGCATTCAAGTTGATCATTGGTTTTTTACCGCTTTCAACCAATCTGAAAAGCAAGCCATAATCTTCTAGCGAGATGTCCACAGTAGGTACTTTTTTAGTGGAGGCTGAGAAAATCTTGTTTGCTCCAAAGCCTTGAGACCAGTAAGAAGTAATTATTCCAAGTGCACCTGCATTTTCCAAGGCAGTTGGCAGTTCTCTTCTACCTTGACCGGTATTTCGAAGTCGCTCGCTCCAAGAGTCATTTAAAGCTGAGCGTTCTTCTTTCATTTTTGTGAAAGACTCTTCCGTAGCGAACTCTTTCCAGTTGTAGTCTGGCCGACCGGTGATTTGGGGAGTGGAGATCATCACATATTTTCCTTTTACTGAAGGAAGCCATTTTTCAAAAGCTGCTGCATCTTCAAGCATTGGAATAATGACTACTTCACCCGCAGCTCCTCCTTTTGGAGAGGAGGGACTCCAAGCGAGTTGGGTTCCGGCTAATGATCTGGTCCAGGGTGCCACCATATCGATGTGGGTAATGCCACGCTCCCAGCCTCTCCATTCACCCCACTTCTCATTTCTGGCTTCGATACCCCAGCCTTTATATTTCTCCACCGCCCAATCATGCGCTTGCTGCATTTGAGGTGAGCCTACCAATCGTGGACCGATCCCATCCATTAATTCATGACCGATTACTTTCAGTTGCGAATTTTCGCGAGCTTCTTTGATAATATCGTTGATGACTTGGTCCTGGGCTTGTACTTTTGTGTTGAAAAGTAGCAACATACCCAAGCCAAATAAATAGCTTTTTTTCATGATGAGTTTCAATTATACTTAAAAGGTAGGGTTTCAAAACAGTTTTTATCAACCGTTTATGGATTTGATCAGAAATGATTGGGTTAGTAGAAAGGTATTGCCCGTCTAAAGATGCTTTTTTCCGACCTGCTTCACGATACCGCCTCTCACTTCTTTGATGGTTTGCACATATAAAAAAGCCTTAGGGTCAATTCGAGCTATAGCTTTCTTGATTCGGTGGATTTCTAATCTGGTAACTACAGCCATTATGATATCGCAATCGTGATGAATATGGAAAGTTTCGGGTAGATAGCCGCGCTCCCCTTTGTACACTGATATCGCTTTTCCGAATTTTTGCACAATCAATTGCTTTACTAGTTCATGATCCTTTGAAATAATCGTCAGGGCAGTATATTCTTCAAAACCATCGACTACATAATCTGTGACTTTGATGGCTGTAAAATAGGTGAGTAAGGAATACATCGCCGTTTCAATTCCAAAGAAAAATGCGGCCGCAAGCATAATCAAGGAGTTGAGAAACAAAGTGATTTCGCTTCCAGAGAAGGCAGAGTTTTTTTGAGTGAAATCTGTAATCACCTCAAAACCATCGATCAGTCCCCCGCCTCGAATAATAAACCCAATTCCAGTTCCCATCAGGAAGCCACCAAAAACCGCAATTAAAACCTTGTCTTCGGTGACTGGCTCCATTTGTATCACTTCCAAAACAGCAATTAATAAAAAGACCGAAATAGTGGATTTAATAGCAAAATTTTTCCCGAGTATTTAGTACCCCATGATCAAAAAGGGAATATTGATTACTAAAAGAAGCAAGTTCAAATTGATCCCAAACTGTAGATTGACCAATATCGCTATGCCTGTCACCCCTCCATCCAAAAATTTATTTGGAAGCATAAAAGCCTCTAAAGCAATGGCTGCAAGGGCAACGCCGACTAGATTATATACAATATGAGTCGGTGAAAAAATCTGTTTCCATTCAATCTTTTCAGCAGAAATGTCCATTCAAATAGTTTTTATTAGGTAGAATAGCAAGTTTCAACTTTATTGAAATGCTAATTCATTGAATTAATGCAATAATTTAAAGGCTTTAAAAATAGAGATTTTATTCTGAATAAGGGGCTAATCCTACTAAAGATCCTGATTTTTCGGGAGTCGCAGCAAAGCGAGGATTCTATTGAGATTTCTAAGTACCGTTCTTCAATCAATTCCATTAAAATCATAAAAATTGATTGAGTTTTTCTACTTTTTAGAGTTAATTACATTAAATAATAAGTAGCTAATTTGAATTCAATTATGGAAAGAGCGATTGAGAAATCCGAATTGTTTTACCAATTGCTTGCGGAAGGTGCAGATGAAAAGTCACTCAGTTGGATTCGAATTCAAGGAGAGAAGATTGAAAAGTCCGGAGACTCCAACTCTTTGTTTATCTCCTTTAGTCAAGCCTCACGATATTTTAAGAAAGCAAGTCTCTCTCTTTCCGAAGATATCGAAGCTAGAATCCACTCAAATTATGAAAATTTGGAAGTGAGCTATTGGAATCTCCTGCAAGTTGCCAGAACCTATTTGGTGATGAAACTTCCTCTGGAGAAGGAAAAGTGGTTTAAGACCGTCAGTCAACTTTTTGAGACAGGTGATCTATATGAGCAGCAGGCTTTATTTGCAGCACTTCCAGTCCTACCCTTTCAGAATGAATTGATACCTCGCGCCATCGATGGATTGCGAACAAATATCTCGTTGGTCTTCGATGCAATCGCTTTGAATAATCCTTTTCCATCCACGTATTTTCCAGAGGCGAATTGGAATCAGATGGTTTTGAAAGCGATCTTTATGCAGAGTCCGCTCTATAGAATCCAGAATTTGGACAAGCGAAGTAATCTTGCATTGGCTGCAATAGCACGTGATTTCGCACATGAGCGATGGGCGGCAGGACGTGACGTGATGCCAGAGCTTTGGCGGCTTATTACCCCATTTGTCGATGAGTCTTTTCAAAAAGACTTGGAAAAGGTTTTGGCTACTGAGGACACGCTTCAGCTCAAAGCAGCAATTCTTGCGATTCATGACTCAGACTTTGCGCCAGCAAAAAAACATTTAGAAAAATACCCTGAAATGGTTCAGAGTATTCAAAACGAGGAAATCAGCTGGAAATCCATTGGCTCAGAATTTCAGCGTATTCGTGCTTAACTAATCTCTAATACAATCATCTACCTTATTACCAAGAAGCAGAGAACAGCAAAATATGATTTGGATCGAATCCTAAATCGGATATTTCTCTTTCCTGTCTTCCGTCCCAAAAAAAATTAGACGATCGGTATGATTGCGAATAGTCACAACTTCAAATTTTCAATTTAAAATTCCAATCTCATGTATATAGATCCACATATTCACGTCGTATCCCGAACCACTGATGACTATGAAGCCATGCGAAAAGCAGGTATTGTAGCGATCATCGAACCTGCTTTTTGGCTGGGTCAGCCACGGACGGAAGTCGGAAGCTTTAAAGATTACTTTAGCACCCTGGTGGGTTGGGAGCGATTCCGTGCCAGCCAATTTGGGATCGTCCATTATTGTACCATGGGATTGAACTCGAAGGAAGCAAACAATATTCCCTTAGCTGAGCAGGTGATGGAGCTTTTGCCGCTTTATGTAGGCAAAGAAGGAGTTGTGGCTATAGGTGAGATCGGTTACGATGATCAGACTGAGGCCGAGGATCGATTTTATAGACTTCAATTGGAGCTAGCCAAGGAGGT
Source organism: Algoriphagus sp. (assembly GCA_041688245.1). Classification (GTDB taxonomy): domain Bacteria; phylum Bacteroidota; class Bacteroidia; order Cytophagales; family Cyclobacteriaceae; genus Algoriphagus. The sequence continues at coordinate 4,443 of JBDNIP010000465.1, read as the reverse complement.
GGATCTTCCTGTCTTGATCCATACGCCGCATCGGGATAAGCGAAAAGGCACTATCCGAAGTATGGATGTAGCTGAAGAACATGGATTGGATCCGAAAATGGTGATTGTAGATCATAATAATGAAGAGACTGTAAAAGAGGTTTTGGATCGAGGATATTATGCCGGATTTACGATTTATCCACATACTAAAATGGGTTCAGCGCGAATGGTGGAAATCGTGAAGCACTATGGGCCAGAACGAATAATCGTCAATTCTGCGGCTGATTGGGGAATTTCTGATCCTTTAGCTGTTCCTAAAACTGCCGATCTGATGCGCAAATCAGGTATTCCCGAGGAGCATGTCCGATTGACTACCTATCAAAATGCATTAACTGCTTTCGCACAAAGTGGACAAATGGATGAGCAGGATTGGCTCAATTCAGCGCCTTTGGATCAAACAAAAAAAATGAGTGGAAATTCTGTTCTTCGGGGTGGACAAACTCCTCGAGTAGAAGGGAGCTCTGATTTTGTGGAAAATTAATCCATGAAGGATTCTAAGTTATTTGCTTACCTCCAGCTTACGCGACCTGCAAATGTGGTGACCGCGATTGCAGATATTTGGGCCGGCTTTGCCGTGGCAGGTGGCTGGACCTATATGATGAGTGACTGGGAGCTGGGGGCAGCTACATTTTGGCAAAAGTTAGCCTGGCTTTCATTGGGCACAATTGGATTGTATGCTGGAGGAGTAGCATTTAATGATGTCTTTGATGCTGAATTAGATGCTGTGGAGCGACCCGAACGTCCGATTCCAAGCGGGAGAGTCAGCAAAACTTCCGCAGCATGGATGTCCTCCATTTTATTAATTATTGGAATCTTAGCCGCCAGTCAAGTCAATGTGGTCGCTGCAGGTTTGGCAATTTCAGTGGCAGTGTTATCGGTCACCTATGATTATTGGGGAAAGCATCAATTCTACTTTGGCCCGATCAATATGGGAATGTGCCGGGCGGGTAACTTACTTCTTGGAATCAGCGTCGCCCCTGAATTGATCCAATCACCGCTCAGTTTGATTGGCTTGATTCCTTTGATTTATGTGGCGGCAATTACAATGATCAGTCGAGGCGAAGTTCATGGAGAAAACAAAAAGACGCTTTTTTTTGGGGCGGGATTATATGCTTTTATTATAAGCTGCATTTTATCAATGAGCTACCTCAATGGACCTGATTATTGGCAGACCATTCCTTTCCTCCTTGGATTAGCCTACATGATCTTTCCTCCTTTGATCAAGGCGATTCGTACACAAGACCCTAAATTGATCGGGAAGTCGGTGAAAGCTGCCGTAATTTCACTAATCATCTTAAATGCTTCAGTTGCAGCAGCCTTTTCAGGATGGAAGATTGGAGTAATTGTGTTACTCTTACTTCCCATTTCCCTTTGGCTAGCAAGAAAATTTGCGGTTACCTAGGTCGATTTCGAACTAAAGTAGAAACAAATTGTCTTAGTTAAATTGAGTTCATTAGACCCGAAAGCAAGAATGAATACTATTATAGAACAACGTTTTTCAGTCCCTTATAGCTATCAAGTTTGCTTTACGGAGGATCTTTTTGGCTTGGATAATCCAGTTTTTGTCGATGCTTTAGAAAAAGGGAAAAGACCAAAAGTCTTCTTTGTAATCGACTCTGGAGTATCAGATTCACATCCGAATTTGATTGATCGAATTAAATCTTACTCCAACAAGTATTCCGAGAGGTTTATTTTAGCAGCCGAGCCAATGGTTGCCATTGGCGGGGAGGCTTGTAAAAATGACTTGTCGATTTATCAAAAAGTGGTGGAAGCAACTCACTTATATGGGATAGATAGACATTCCTACATTGCCGTGATCGGCGGGGGTGCAGTGTTGGATATGGTAGGCTTTGCGGCAGCGATTTCCCATCGAGGTATCCGTTTGATTCGAATTCCAACTACCGTTCTTTCTCAGAATGACTCTGCTGTTGGCGTAAAAAACAGCATTAATGCCTTTGGCAAAAAGAATTATCTAGGCACTTTCGCTCCTGCAGTGGCCGTCTTGAATGATTTCAATTTTCTCAAAACCCTCGATGATCGGGATTGGCGTGCAGGCATCGCTGAAGCGATCAAAGTAGCCATGATCAAAGATTTGAGCTTTTTTACTTGGCTCGAAGAACATGCTGTGGCAATGGCAAAACGTGAAATGGTGCCTATGAAAGTCCAAATCATCCGATCAGCTCAGATGCATATGGACCACATTGCAGGCAAAGATCCATTCGAATTTGGTTCATCCAGACCATTGGATTTTGGGCATTGGGCGGCACATAAATTAGAACATTTGAGTGATTTCCGAATCCGACATGGCGAGGCTGTTGCCATTGGAATTACATTGGATTCTGCTTATTCTTTTCTCCAAGGGAGAATTTCGAAAGCCGATCTCGATCGAATTTTCAACTTGATGCATACCTTGGGATTTGAGCTTTTCATTCCTGAATTGGAAGGTGCTAATTTGGTCACAGGCCTTCAGGAATTTCAAGAACACCTCGGTGGAGAATTGACAATAATGCTTTTAGAGTCGCTGGGAAAAGGTGTGGAAATACATGAAATGGACCATGAGCTTATTTTTGAAGCGGTCGATATGCTCTCCGAATTTCATGCGCAGCATAACGCTGAGAAAATAAAAAATTGAAATGAGGTTAGACAACTTCCATTTAAGCTATTGCAGTAATATTCATCCAGGTGAAAGTTGGGCGGCAACCTTCGAAAATCTAACCCTTTACATTCCCGAAGTTCGGAACAGGCTGGACGTCTCTGGAGCTTTCGGAATCGGACTTCGATTGTCTAATGAGGCAAGTTTGATTCTGGAAAAACCCGAAAAACTGAAAGAATTTCAAGATTGGTTGAAAGCTGAAAATGCCTATGTTTTTACGCTGAATGGATTTCCTTACGGAGATTTTCATCGGCAAGTGGTAAAGGAAAAAGTTCACTTCCCCGATTGGACCACGGATGATCGTAAGAATTATACCATTCGCTCTTTTCGTATTTTGTCCGAATTACTTCCTGAGGGAATTGATGGAGGGATTTCAACCTCCCCGATTTCGTATCGACATTGGTTCAAAGCAGAAGCTGAATTAAGCCAGGCAATGGAAATTGCAACCAAAAATTTATTGGAAGTAGTAGTTGAGCTAGCCGCTATTGAAAAGGAAACGGGAAAGTTTTTGCACCTGGATATAGAACCTGAACCAGATGGCATTCTTGAAAACTCAGATGAAATGATCTGGCTTTATACCGATTGGTTGCTTCCGGTTGGTGTTCCAGTCTTAGGCGAACAATTGAGTATTTCAGAAGCTGACGCGGCTCAGTTAATCAAGAGGCATATTCAAGTTTGCTATGATGTATGTCATTTTGCGATTGTATATGAGGATCCCGCAGAGACCTTTGCGAAGTTTTCTGCACAAGGAATCCAAATTGGAAAGATTCAGATTTCTGCCGCCCTAAAAGTTTTAATACCTGAAAATGTTACCGAGCGAATTGAAATTCTACAAAAACTCCAACCTTTTGTAGAATCAACCTACCTGCATCAAGTGGTAGGAAGAGGTACTAATCAAAAATTGACTTCGTATTCAGATTTGCCGCAGGCGATCGAAAAATTAGCCGAGACGGAAGATGAAGAATGGCGAATTCACTTTCATGTCCCTATTTTCTTAGAAAATTATGGAGCCTTACTCTCCACTCAGTCTGCAATAAAACTTGTACTCAATCAAGTTGCAAATAATCCCAGAATTACGAATCACCTGGAAGTTGAAACGTACACTTGGGAAGTGCTGCCGGAGGACACTCATTTAAGTTTGGATGAGTCCATCAGTCGCGAATTAGCATGGGTAATCGAAAATATGTCCTGATATGAAATCGAGTATGACTGAAATGTCACACAGTGGAAGGATTATCCTTATGCGAGATTTCATATGACCATTAAAAAACAAGTATAACAGATGAAAAAAACGGTAGTGATTAATGTTGTTGCACTTTCCTCACGCGTAATCGGGGGGCACACTCCGTTTTTAAAAGGCTGGATTGAAAAGCGAAAAAAGTCCATCATCGAGCCAGTACTTCCTGCTGTTACCTGCGCTGCTCAATCGACTTACCTTACTGGCAAGATGCCAAGTGAAACCGGTATTGTGGGTAATGGCTGGTATTTTCGGGACGAGTGCGAGATCAAATTTTGGCGTCAATCAAATCATTTGGTTCAATCCGAAAAGATCTGGGATGTACTTCGAAAAGAGGATTCGACCTTTACAGTCGCCAATATGTTTTGGTGGTACAACATGTATTCCTCAGCTGATTTTGCAGTGACTCCGAGACCGCTATACCTTCAGGACGGTCGCAAAATGCCTGACTGTCATTCTCAGCCCATGGCCCTTCGAGATAGATTACAGAAGGAGCTGGGCACCTTTCCGCTTT
>JBDNIP010000056.1:0-4956 GCA_041688245.1 Algoriphagus sp. | reverse complement strand
TACTTTTTATGGAAAGTGAAATTTCGGTGAATGAAAAAATAATTATTCAGCAGGCAAAGGCCGATCCGTCTCATTTTCGTGCACTCTACGATCACTACTTTGAAGAGATCTATCGGTTTATTTTTCGACGTATAAGAGAATTAGAAATTTCAAAAGACATTACCCAACAAGTATTTCTCAAAGCACTAATTGGCTTGGATAAATATATTTATAGAGATGTCCCATTTTCATCCTACCTGTATCGCATTGCTGCAAACGAATGCAATCAGTTTTTCCGAGACAGCAGCAAGGTGCGATATGTTTCCATTGATTCTGAGATCCAGACCTCTTTATTCACTGAGATAGAATCCGAAGAATCAACTCATGAAACTGATTTATCCAACCTAAGCAAGGCTCTTGAAGAGCTTTCAAAAGAAGACCTTCTTCTTATTGAGCTTCGATTTTTTGAAAAAATGGCCTTTAAGGAAATTGGTTTCATTCTCAATATTTCTGAAAATCTAGCTAAGGTGAGGACCTATAGACTGCTGACTAAAATAAAAACGGTACTTGAGGTAAGCCATGAAAAATAAGATCGAAATTATTAATACTTTCTATCCCGCGTCAATGGATATTGATAAACAGAAGGATTTCGATTCAGTCCTTCAAAAATATAAGCTACAGAAATCCAAATCATTGAATAGAAGAAATTCAATCACTTGGATTACAATTATTTCAGTTTTCGTCTTCATAGTGGGACTATTGGTTTTCAATAATTCAAATCAAGATAAAAAGAATGAAGGGGTTTTATCTGATATAGAGATTCGCTCAGCTGAGGAGTTTGCTGTGGGTTTGCCGGAACCGGCTTCTGAATTAGCTGAAAACGACTCATTAGCAATCGAAAAAACTACGATTCCCGAAAATATAGATCAGCAAAAGGGAAGCGAAAAGCCTATTGAGCCACCATTGAAACCGACTGGCAAACAAAAAACAAATGATCTCGACATTACAGCGCCGGGGGAATTGACCGCTGCATCGGAGGTTCTTACTAAGCCATCCCTGAACGTTATAAAAGAGGAGAAGGAAGAGCAAGTAGACATTATGCTGGAAGATGCCTATCCGGTAGCTGGTTTTGAAAACTTGTATTCTTGGTTTGAGCGTAATATTACTTACCCTGAAGAGCATAGAAAAGATGCCATAGAAGGTTATGTGAAAGTATCTTTCCTGCTTGCCAAAGACAGTACTATAAGTGATATCAGAATAAATCAATCCATTGGGACTGCATTTGATCAGGAAGCCATAAGACTAATCGAGCAGATGCCCAAATGGGCTCCTGCAAAGCGAGGAGGAATTCCATTTTCAAAAAGATTGATTTTGCCTATTGGCTTCAAAATAGAAAGTCGATGAAGCGGCCTTTAGTAATTCTGGCCCTATTCTTTACCATTATAGGAGATGCGTTAGGTCAAATTTCCGACCAAGGTAATTATTGCGCACACCGTGAAGAGCCTACTTCAGATCAGAAATCCGCGCTTGCCGTAGAATTTAAAGCGTGGATTGCTCGACAAAATAACAGAATAAGTGCCGAGGTTGAGGTATGGACTATTCCTGTCGTCTTTCATGTGACCAGTTCAAATTTACCAGCACTGGCAACTTTCCAGAATGCGGTAAATGAGCTTAACGATGCTTTTGCAAATCGTGGAAGTTTCAGTACTCCACAAGGAGTGGATACCCGCATACAATTTTGTCTGGCATCCACAGCTCCTGACGGAGGAGGCAACACTGGGGTAAATCATATACCGACTGATTACCAGAATACGGATATGGATTTGGATCACAAAGAGCTAATTAGCCATTCAAAGTGGGACGTTTCAAGATATCTTAACGTCTGGTTAGTAGATGATGTAACAGGAGAGGCCTTAGCCTATTACGAGGGGAGAAACTGGTGGACACGGTTGGGAGTTGCTGGCTATGCATCGGGAGATGGGGTCGTCGTCGAATCCATCAGCGCCGGCATATTGGCGCATGAATTCGGTCATTACTTTGGGCTGCTCCATACTTGGACAGGCAGAGATTGCAAAAATGACGACTGCCTTGTAGATGGTGACATGGTCTGTGATACGCCTCCGGATAAAAGTGTAGCCGTTCCCTGCGGTGACAATTCCTGTGACACGGATGTTTTATCTAATTTCAGTAACCTGACATTTTTTTCTGATGTCGATGATATGAGTAGTAATTTCATGGACTATTCTGCTTGTGGGATAGACTTTACGCAGGGACAAGCAGAGCGAATGCGATTCACCATTCAGAGTAGGTACCCCGGATTGTATGCCATTGGTTCATCTCATCCATTGTGCGAAAAGCCCTGTGGAGATGATGCAGCTGTCCAATTTTTGATGGACCGGCAATATCCTAAGCCGGGTGAAAATGTATTGTTTTCTAGTCAACTCACAGGTAACCTTCCTAGTCCAAAATACAAATGGTTTGTGGCTCCGTACACCGGCGACTGGTCTAAGTCACCTAGTGTAGCGAACCAAGTTTCTCAATCTTCCAATTTGAATTATTCCTTTTCCAATGAAGGGTTATACCAAGTTACGCTTCAGGTTTATAATGGGAACGACCCGACATGTTTTGTTTCTTTTTCCCGAAATGTCAACGTCACTTGTGGCGTAGATTCCAGATTTTATCCAGATAAACGCTTGATAGCTTCCAAACAGCCACATCCGCTGTTCTCTGACTCAGTAAAATTCACTAATCGATCACATGGAGCCAGCTCTTTTGAGTGGACTATTTCACATCAAAATTTCAACTCAGCTTATCAGAACCTGCCTCCTTTCAAATCTAATTCTACTGATCTCATCCATTATTTTAGAGAACCTGGTACTTATCAAATAGCCGTCCTTGCAAAAAATGGGAATTGTGAAGATCTCAGCAATATATTCTCCCTGACTGTAGATGATCCAACTATGGATGGAAGTCCTGAAATAAGTAAAGTAAGCTGCTTAAATGAGGATTCTTTTCAAGTAGAATTTACCCTTCACAACTATGGCTATGACACCGTTAATGTAAATACACCGGTAGCATTCTATGATGCCGATCCAACTCTATCGGCGAGTGCCCAACTTTTGGGTGTATGGAAATTACCAAAAGTGGTCTATGGATTTGATAAGGAGGATTTCTCAGCCGTGGTAGCAGGCGATATCCGAACGATCACAGAAGTATTTATGGTGTTTAATGATACCGGCACAGCTGAATTACCCCTAAAATTTCCTCCAGGGGATCTTAATCAGCTCAGTACCAATACCATTTTTCCTCCTTCGGGATATTCTGAACTCAGCTATGATAATAATTACAGCAGTTACCTGCTGAGCTCCGATATTTCCCCCCCCCCCTTTAGTTTGCTGGCTGACCTTGATCCACCCTCCTGTCCAGGTAGTTCTGATGGAATGATTAGTCTAAATCTTGAAGGTGGTTCCGGAACATTTAATTATATCTGGGATCATGATCCAGATTTGTTAGAAAATATGGCCTCAGGGCTTGCTTCAGGAACATATACGGTCAAAGTAAGCGACGCTTCGAGCTGTGCCATTGAGACCTTTGAGTTTACTTTAATGGACCCCGAACCTGTCCAAATCACAGGGGTTCCAATCCTCGTGCCCACTACCTGTACATTGTCAAATGATGGTCAAGTCATCCTGAAAATAAGTGGAGGCACAGGGGAGCTAAAGGTGCTCGATTTTCCTTCAGTTTGGAATGGCGAAACGCTAACTGTGAGCGGGCTTCCCGAAGGTCCAATTTCACTTTCTATTCAGGATGAGTCGGGTTGTGGGATTTCTTTTGATGGAGAAATTATGGCTCCAGCTCCTCTAGAAGTTAGTTTTATTCAGAAAAGCCCAAGCTGTCCAGATAGTAATGATGGTGAGCTGATGACTGAAGTAATTGGGGGAAGTCAGCCATTCACCTATTTATGGGAAGATGGATCTACCGGCTCCACACTTGCGGGGCAAAAGCCCGGGGCATACGAATTAACCATTACGGATATAAATGGATGTAGTATAGCTGCTATCGGTGTGGTAGAAAAAGCTTCTCCGCAAATCAGAATGCCGACTGGATTTAATCCATTGGAAGGTCCCTATTTCCCAATTTTCGCCTGTGGAATTTCTTATAAAATGATGATTTGGAATCGCTGGGGGCAGCTAGTGTATTCCGGGTCAGAGGGTTGGGATGGAAATATATCCGCCTCAGAATCCCTTTTGGGTGGCTATTCTTACTTGCTTCAATTTACATATGTCCAAGACCAAGTCACAGAAACCGATGAATTGAGAGGTGGCTTTGTATTAATTCGTTAATATTTCTTTGGGAAAATGTTCGTCTTTTCACTTTTGTGAATTTAAAGTCAGATGCGGGAGGTGGAACCAGGATTACCCGTTGTCTTTTGCGTAGCCATAGGTTTCAACCCATGGTTAAAATGTTGAATAATAATTCCCTCCCGCCTCAGAATCTTTTGTGAATTCAAAGTCAGATGCGGGAGGATGGAACCAGGATTACCCGTTGTCTTTTGCGTAGCCATAGGTTTCAACCCATGGTTAGAATGGTGAATAATGATTCCCTCCCGCCTCGGAATCTTTTGTGAATTCAAAGTCAGATGCGGGAGGTGGAATGGGTTATTTTGCTAAAATACATTATTTTTTTGACCACGGAGTTCGTTGTGTACCCGCGGAGAAGGCGCGGAGAAGAAAGGTTACGGCAACGAAGGGTACGAAGAAAGAGCGAAGAGCGTGTATGATTTTAAAATATAAGTGATCCTGAAAGGATCAAACCGTGAATAGCCATGGGTTGAAACCCATGGTTAAAATGTTGAATACCGATTCCCTCCCGCCTCGGAATCTTTTGTGAATACACAGTCAGATGCGGGAGGATGGAATGGGTTATTTTGCTGCAATACATTATTTTAAGCATACGAGTGAAGACTCTCACGTGGGC
>JBDNIP010000055.1:0-6849 GCA_041688245.1 Algoriphagus sp. | reverse complement strand
TGAAAAATCCCTCCCGATATTCGGGACAAGCTCTTGCCCGCTTTGATTCCGATGGTTATCGGGAGGGGAATTTGATCCGACCCCAATCAATATTTTGTTTTAATTCCGTACGTGCACTTGTGAGTATGCGCATATAATCTTTAATCAAATTGCGTCTCTGGCACTTTTCTTTTAGCAATTTATAATCCCCTCATGCCTCAGCTTACGGGATAATATCAACTTGCCTAGAAATATCTATAGTCTTATTTTTTTGCTCTTTTGGCCCGAATTTAGGACTGGCTAGTTCGGATTTTTATTCCTGGAACAGGACTAATCTTTTACCTCCAGAAAAGTAGCTGTTCATTTCGGTTTGTATCAGCTTCAGAGAAGCTTTCTGATTGCAGATAGAATTAGTATTGTTGACCAGAGCTTCAGAGAAGCGATTTTATGTCTGATTATATTTCAAAATATGAAGAATTTTTGATACCGGAAATAAGAGGCATCATGATAAGTAGCAGTCTGTTTTATTATCAGCCTACTTCGGTCTTCGGTCATCTGTCTTCCAGGTAACTCACTTTTTTACTCCCGGATTGTAAATGCGCTTGGCATTTTTCATCACTTCGTCTTTGTCCAAACTCATTGGTTTCAACTTTTGTGCAAGAAAAAGTTCCATCTGATCATCGTAATGCGAACTTTCAGGATCATTACTTGCGCCATAAACATTGATGGTCTCGATCTGTGGCAAACCCTCACCAAAGCGAACCATCATAATGTAAGACTCACCTTGGGTGCCTTTTCGCATGCCATTTTCCCAAGGAAGCGAACGCATGGCCGTGATCACGTCGTCTATTCCGGGAAGTGGAAGCGATTTTTTGCCACGTACCAGTTTTTGATATTCTCCTAGCTCGACGAGCTGTTTCCCAAAGTGAGTTTCAAAATGGAGCTTAGCGGCTTGAAGACTTTCTACTGCTTCTTCTTCGGTGAGTGTGGTTTCCCAGCTTTTGCCAGCAGCGGTAAACTTATCCCACCAATAATAGTAGACAAAGGCAAATATTGCCGCTCCTTTACTCTCGATTCCTGAACCTTTATCCCAATTTCTAAGCGTCTCTATTTGCAAAGAAATAACTGGGTATTTGCTTGGGTCCAAGCTGAAAAGCGATTCCATATTAGTGCGGAAAGCCAGTTTTTCCGGCAATTTTCCATCGTATTTTATGGCCTTGAATCGTTCGTAAGAAATTCTTCCTGTATCCAGCATCAACTCCCGGAATCGTGTAGATCGGTTATTGTCCCGAAGTGAATAATTCATCGTTTTGGGATAATCGTCAGGGTTTAGATTATCTGCCAATCCGCTCGCCCTGAAGGGTGAATGATTGGTATTGAATAGATATCCTGATGTGGGATTGAGTTGCTGCGGAAGGTTTTTAAAATCATAATATTCTGTCCACAAGGTCTCATTTGTATTCCCTGCGACAGTTCCAGTATAGTCATAGGAAGAATTTCGAATGGGAACCAGCCCATTACTCACATAATAAATCGTATCATATCGATCTGCATAAACCGTATTGAAACTCGTCAATTCCATCCGATTCATTGCTGCTCGAAATTCCGTGAAATTCTTTGCTTTATTCATTCTCCACCATTCCTCAGTTGCGCCGATACGGTCAAGTACGCCCAAACGAATCGAAAATGCCCCTTGCTCAGTAACCAAAGTAGGTCCATAAATACTTTTCCAGATTTTCTTTGGATAAGGGATAGTGATCAGATCCCAAAGCTTTACCCGAAGCCAAACGGTCTCTTCTTCCAGCTCCAGCCATTCGCCATCTACGCGGTATTGCCCATCATCCTCAGGATTTATTTCCAATTGATAGGTATCCAGCAGATCCGGAAAATTCACGGTATGTGCCCATCCCAGATGTTCATTTACCCCATGAAAAATCATGGCCCCGCCCGGAAATAATCCTCCAACAATATTCCAACCTTCCTCTGAGTGCAAATGTGCTTCATACCAAGCCACCGGGCCATCGAGCGGTTGATGCGAATTAATCGCCAAGAAATTTCCCTCAGAATCAGTTCGAGAAGAATGAACGGCTATTGCATTGGAACCTTTGGGGTTGGAATCAATGGGGATGGTTTCCACTTTACCGGAAACGATCTGCTGTATCGCTCGGTCTGCGCCTGACATTTGCGCCAGCGAAAGAATATAGGCGGCAGTAATCTCTTTGGGAGTAACCGGAAAAGCAGCTGTAAACAAAACTTCTTCAGGATGTGCTAGCGCAAAGTCATTCATACCAGCAGCATAGCCTTCCAGGACGGCTTTGAATTCAGCCGAATAGGTTGATTCATATTTAGCTTCCGCGATTTCGGTGGTTTTGAGCAAGTGGCCGAAAAAATCTACTGCCGCACCATCTTGTCCGTAGACTCGACCGACCATTCGTTTTCCAGCGAGTAGTGTTTTTTGAATCGTTTCGAAATCATCTTCCGCATGGGCCCAAGCTAAGCCATACGCGACATCCGCATCAGTTTTCCCGAAAATATGAGGTACGCCAAATTCATCTCTGGCAATTTCTACTTTGCTGGTATCCCAATCAGACGCTGGATAAGTGGAATTGCAACTGAAAATAAAGAGGGGGATGACTACAAATAGTAGCAGCAGGAGGTTCTTTTGGGTGATCATGAATCGAATATAAATCTGAATTTCGAATAACATTGATTATCCATCGGTAATCCTTGAAGGAATAAAAAAATAATTCTCCCTTTCAGAGCTAGCCAAGTTTAGCAAAAAGTCCCAATCATACAGTTTATAGTTGGCATGCCGGCGCTGGTCCAGACCTGAAGCAATTTATGTGGGCAAATTTCTTCGCATCCTCAATGGTTAAAAAAAAATTCCGAAAAAAATCTCAAGTCCAAGCTAGTCAACACCCTCTGTGCGCTCCCTGTCTTCTTTGTGACCTTAGTGGTTAACCCGTTTTATAAAAAGCTCAAGTCTGAATCAGTCAAGCCAATTGATCTCTTCGCGTCCTCCGTCAAACCTTTGCGCACTTGGTGGTTAAAAAAAAACTCAAAAAAAGCCACCCAATTTAATGGATGACCTTTTTCTTCTTCGGAGGATCGTTGTCATGTGCACCATCCTTGCAGCATTCGTCCAACTTGGCATAGGCTTTAGGATCACGTTTTAAACTGTCAGCATGATAGCCCACCATCGTCACGCGTTTTCTCAACACATCTGGACTGGTTTTCGAATCCAGGTAAGCAATATTGAGCACCTTGGTTTCCAAATCTAAATTGACAGATTTCACTCCTTTTTCGAAGGTCAAATCCTTCTCAAGTGTCGCTTTGCACATCCCGCAGATCGCGGAAGTTTTAATGGCGACTGTTTTTACCTGAGCCTGTACGGCTAGTACTCCAAGGAGCATTACGAGCATTAATGTTAGTTTTTTCATGGTTTTATTGTTGTTTGTAAGTTTTGAGGCGTTTCAATTTCAATAACTTTAGTCCTTATAAATTGAGAAAATTTCTTGTTCTAGAAATATCGATCTAGTATAGATCACCCGTCTTCGGTGTCCTGTTTATCGTCCTTAGTTTATCTTATATCTGATTCCTGTGTAAATCACTCTTCCTGCGATGGGTCCCCAAGTCATAGAAGCATCGAAATTTGTTCCAAAAGGATTCTCTGCATCTACTATTGGATTGTTCTGCCTGAAGTTTAATATATTTTCCCCACCTATATAAATACTTCCCCATCTGAATCCACGAGAAACCTGGGCATTGACCAGAAAGAAATCAGGCGACTCGGCTGGCAGGCGAAAGTCCATCGGACTATCGCTGGTATCAGGCAAACGCATTGCTCCGTTCCAGTTTACAGTCATATCTGCTTTCCATTTGTCAAAATTGGTAGCATAGGCCAAATTCATAAAGAAACGGTTTTGACTCTGGTAAGGCACTTGCTGAAGAATACCATTGGTGGTCATCAGATTCTGGTAGTTTTTATAAGCAGCTTTCATTTCAAAGTTTTGAGCAATCGGGTAGCTGATCTCAAACTGAAAACTCTTGGCAAATGACTCCCCTTGAAGATTGTCAATTACCAGTAACTCAGAGCTCACATCTTGATCATAGACAAGTTGGCTTTGGAAGTTGGTGTAGAAATAATCTATCACCACAGAAAGCGGTTTCTCAGCGACAGTATAATTTCCAACCAGACTCAAACCGCTATTCCACGAGATCTCAGGCTGCAAGGCTGCATTGAATTGAATAGCTCTCGAAGAAACCCAAATCATGCTATTTTCCATCAGTGCATTTGGTGTGCGGTAGCCTTTTCCCACAGATCCTCGTAAAGTCAAATTGGGTGAAAAAGCCCATCTCGCATGAAGTCTGGGAGTGAAATAGGTGCCAAAAAGATTGTGAAAATCTGTTCGCGCACCAGCTACAAGTGTGATGTTTTCATTTGGAATGAAATTGTATTCGAAGAAAAGTCCCGGGACTTTCTCTGTTCTCAAGAAAGTAGAATCCAAGCCATTTGGCGTATTGGTATCGAAGCTTTCTTCAAAATCGTCGTAAAGGAAACTTGCGCCTGTTTTGTATTGGTGGAAACTGCTTCCAATGATATTTTGATAAATGAAATTGGTATACGCTGTTTTTTCTGTTCCTGAATACAATCTACGCCCCGCTCCGCCTTTGAAGTCTTGGTAAGAAACTGTGTATTGAAGACCCCAACTCTGAGTTGGCTTATCGGGATAGATCATCCCGACTTTCCCAAATATTTCCACTTTTCTAGTATCCAGTTCATAACCAAATTGAGTGCTGGAAGCGAGGTCATCCTGAAAGCCAAATCCAAGTTGGCCACCGGCATTATCTGCCACGAACAGGTTAATTCCAATTTGAGCTATCAATCGATCGCCTTCATATTTGTATCGATTTAGGAAATTGATCTGCCGACTCTTTGGCAGATCCATAAAGCCATCATCGTTTCCATCGATTTCAGAATTGAGCTGGGACGCATGAAAAAGTACACCACTGCTCCATTTTTCTGAGATGGGGATCTGATGATTGGCATTGAGCTCAAGCCTGCCAAAGGAATTTAGATAGGCATTGAGGTACCATTTATCCATGGATTCTGGTTTGAACAAATCCACGTTGATCTGGCCTGTCATGGACTCATAGCCATTGATCACCGTGCCGGCACCTTTGCCTACGTCTATGGATTGGATCCAAGTGCCGGGCACATAAGTCAAACCCTGACGGGAATTTAAACCTCGGATATTCGGGATTCCTTCGCGACTGATCAGTACATAGCGTCCATCGAGTCCCATCATTTGGAGCATTTTTGTGCCCGTGACGGCATCTGCGTAAGAGACATCGACCGAAGCGTTGGTTTCAAAGCTTTCTGATAGATTGCAGCAGGCCGCTTTTTGCAGTTCAGATTCTGTGATTAATATACTTAAGAAAGGAGCCTCATCTACTACGCTTTCAGATCTCCCCCGAATTAGGACCTCTTTCATTGCTTCGTCTGATTCAAAGAGGATTATTTCCATTTCAGAATCAAAAACAGGCGAAATAGTATCTGTTTTGTAGCCAAGGTAGGAGACGATTAGCAATTCATTTGCAGCCACGTTTTCTAATTGAAATACCCCATTAGTGTCAGTGACGGCTCCATTAGATTGGCCGGCAACCTGAATAGTTGCCCCGATTAAGGCCTCCTTCGTGTTGGATTTTATTGTTCCTTTTACAGTTTTTTGCCCCATAGCAAAGAATGGGGATACCAGTATAACTAGTGTGAATAGGGTTTTCATAAGGTATGCTTGGTGAAAAATAGATTTTCATTTCCTCACATAATAGGAGGGTGAAAACAAGCAATCTTAAATCAAAAAGGATTGGTGAAGGAGTTGGAAATCGGGGATCGGAAGATTCTGGTGGTCAATTTGACAGGAACTATCCGCAGTCTTTGGTATAAGAATGCTGAAGAAAGAAAATGTATAGGCTAACCTGAAATCCGGCGAAACAGAAACTTGGAACTCAGATTTGCTAAAATGATCATCTGAGTTTGCTGTAGTGATTTGATCTTCACAGCATTCTATGATTTTCTCAGATTCATCTTCGCAGCAATCACCTTTCTCTGGAGCAACACTTACTTTACTTGTAATCAATATGTCTTCACAATAATGCTTCGCCCAAGACAAATTGACCTGTCCGAGGAAGAAAAATAAAAGCATTGTAATGGAAAATAGTTGCTTCATGACCAATTCAAAGGTCAGTGTTTTGGACTGAAATTAAAAACTTAACGTGTGAAACGTTGCTATAGCACTGCAGTTTTTCAGCGGATGCCTTTTATCCATTTAATAACTCGGTTTCTCAAATTCTTAGGCTCAATGCTGAATACATTCGCTATTTTTCAACATTCAAATCTCAAAAAATCATGAAGAAAATTTACTTATTGGTACTTGCCCTTTTGCCTTTTCTGGCTTTGGCTCAAGAAAATAAGGTTTTGTCCAAGCTTGACACCAAGGCAGATTTCTACGGCGATCTCGCTATGAAAATCTGGTCAAATCCAGAGCTGGGATACCGCGAAACTGAGAGTTCGGCTTTGCTTCAGAAGACGCTGAAAGATGCTGGATTCGATGTAAAGGCTGGAGTAGCGGATATTCCTACAGCTTTCGTAGCTGAATATGGATCGGGCAAGCCAGTGATCGGAATCATGGCAGAATTCGATGCATTACCCGGAGTGTCGCAGAAAGCAGTTCCTTTCCGTGATCCTGTAGTTGAAGGTGGAGCAGGTCATGCTTGCGGACACCATTTGTTTGGCACAGCATCGGTTGCATCAGGCATCGCTAGCATGGAATGGATGAAAGAAAATAACATCAAAGGAACACTCAGAGT
>JBDNIP010000464.1:0-2736 GCA_041688245.1 Algoriphagus sp. | reverse complement strand
TTTGTAAAAAATGGAAAACTTTGGATTTATCAAAATTTCAATGATGAACTTGGCTTTATAGTTATAGATGTATAAGCCATGGTGTGAAGATGATGTTATTACCCATACCCCAACGATTTTCATCAATGGCTTTGAGTTGCCCGCCGCTTATGAAGTAGAGGATTTGAACTATGTGCTACAGTAAAAAACAAACGCTGCTCCTTCAGTAACGATATTCAATCGCGATGAATGGGCATATCGCTCGGATGCTCTAGGATGACCGGGTAAAAGAGTAAAATTTTTAACAAAACTAAAAATGAAAAAACTTAGCTTAGAAATGCTTCGTCTTACATCAGCTGATGTATTGGAGCGCAGTCAAATGAAGAAGATTACTGGGGGGTATGGGGGAGTCTATATCCAATGTGATAACTGGACAAATCATAGACCAATGCCTGCAGCTAATTGTGGTGCAGGAATAATTATGTGCTCTGGGGGATGGGTTTGTACATAATAATTTTATAAAATTGGGGCAGGTTAAACCTAGATTCTACTGCCCTTTTTTTGGAGTAGATTTTAAATTCTAATATAAATTCTAAATTTTATTTATTTTAGTTAAAAGTCACTATATAAATGTATTAATTTGTTTGTATTTTATAAAAAAACTAAATATTATGAATAATATTCGTATAATTAAAATTTTGATAATTATATCTACTTTTGTATTTTTTACCGTTCCTACATTGGTATATTCACAATATAAACTCGAAAAAGTGAGTGAATTTGAAATAAATTCACTCTATCCAGTAGAGATTGTTGATTTTTATCCAAAAGATTTTTTGTATTTAGGTTATATTATTACTTCTGCTGGAAAGAGGATCGTCCTCATAAATTATCAAGGAGATATAATTATTGATAAAATATTGGTAGGCGAAGGGCCTAATAGATCTTCAGCTCCATTTAGTTCCATGTCCTTTTCACCGGAAGGTAATATCTTACTTCAGACTTCCTCTCAGATCTATCGCTTCGATCAAAAACTTAATTTCATAAATAAATTTTCTTATCTATCCAGTACTACTATTCAGATTTATGGAAGAATGGAATTTCTCTCATTTTTTCACTTTAACGAATCTTTATCGAGTTTTTCATTTATTACAAATCCTTCTGATACAAATTCCTTTCGACCTGGAAGTGAAAACAGCATGGATTTGATAGAAATTTACCAAGTAGATAAGAATAAGTTATTTAAAATGGCTGATGTAAAGGATAGAATTATGTATAATAAATTTGAAAAATCCTTATTAGCAGATCTTTATTTTATTACCTATACAATTGATCCAAAGAATAAACAACTCTACTTGACTACAAAAATTGACAGTGAAATAATTGTTTATGATTTGATTCTCCATAAGTTTGAATCAAGAATTAAAATCAAACATGGTGATTTTGAAATGCTCAATAAAAATCTTATTACAAAAAGTGATTTCCCCTCTTATGGAAGGGTCTCCTTAGGCCCTAAGAATCATAAATTATTCTTACTTGATGGAGGAAAAATAGTCCTGGATTATATTCGAGAGATTCCCTACGGGACCTATGAGAAAAAGATCTCCGAAGATCCTACCTACCATCATTTTCAAGACCCGAGTTACCATAGGTTGATACTATTTGATAGCGCTAAGCAGCTAAGTGGGGACATTGCGCTACCTAAAAATGGAAAATTGATGACTTCACTTGCAGGAGACCGGCTTTTGTTTCAGATAATTGACCCCGACGTTGAAGAGGATTTTATCCTTTATAGTATATATAAGGTAGTTGCTACAATCAAATAGCTTGATCCAAAAAGTAAAGTTGAAAGCCTACCTTCCCTCATTACAAACAACCCGACTCCAAAGACTGTGGCCCTACCTGCTTACGGATAATAGCCAAGTATTATGGGAAGCTCATTTCGTCAAAAGAAATTGGCGAGATTTCCGAAACGACTCGCGCCGGGAGTAGCCTGCTCAAGCTCAGCGAGGCGGCGGAGGGCAGAAGAAAACGCTTAGCGGCTGGTTCCAAGCGTACGATTGTAGAAGTGAATAATCTGATGAAGCAATTTGGCGATATGTGCAAAATGATGAAGCAGATGAATAAAATGGGCGGAGCTAAAGTTGCAATGGGCAAGATGATACCGGGGATGGGAAAGAGGTAAGAGATTTAAGATTTTAGATATAAGATGTAAGATTTGAAATCATAAAGCTGAAGTGAGAAGGCTGAAATCAGAAAGCTGAAAAAATCAATTCAAATAAAAAACGGTTCAGATCGAAAGATTTGGACCGTTTTTTATTTAGTGGGGAAAGACTTCTAATTGACCAAACCTTCCAATCTTTTCAGTTCTGAACTAGTTTCCAGATTGGGTTTAGTCGGAAGTTGGGGGGGGGGGTAGTTAGAAACAATCCTTGCTTTGCCAAAAAGTCCAATATATCCAGCTCGTAGATTTCACCCATTTTGGCCAAATGGAATATGTTTGGAATACTTTTTCCGCTTTCAATATTAGAAAGTGTCTTCTGAGAGACTCCCAACAAATGTGATACTTCATACTGGGAAAGTCTTTTTGATTCTCTGGCTTTTTTCAAACGAGCTCCTAGTTCCATAAACAACTACTAAGTAAAAATTTACTAAAAATTAGAAATAACTTACTAGGTTAATCCCTAGAGATGCAGGAAATTAGGCCTTAGTTAGTTTAAAACAAAATGAATTAAGGAATTTTAGTTTGACACATGG
>JBDNIP010000463.1:0-2254 GCA_041688245.1 Algoriphagus sp. | reverse complement strand
CTGAGCACAGGCTGGTATGTGCAGAACGGGGAGAAGGTATATACCTATTTTCCAAAGCGTGATTCAGGTAAGAAAAGCAGATCGAATGCCAATGCATCGCTTAATTGCACGCCTATTATGGAGGAGATTTGCATCAACTTTGGAGATGATGAAGAAATGGATTGCAGTAGCGGCATATGTGAACTTCCAGAATTTGGAATAGAGTGTTTTGATATAATAGCGTATGAGGACCCAACTTGCTCTGATCAATATAATCCAGGGTCAGGACAGGGTACTTACACCGGACCATGGGGGCGGTGGGGGATCGGGTAGCGGTGGGAGAAGTGGTGGTTGGATTCCTAGTGATGAAGATTTGGATTTATTTATACCTTCATTAACTCCAGATGATGGCTATTTTTATTCAGGAGCCAAAAAACTAATTCCTAGTATTTTATCTCTTGACAATGGCGATGAGATTATAGTTGACTTTGGAGTTACTGAATCTGACAACAAAAGTGCTAATAAAGAAGTTGGAGAACTTCTAATAGAAGGGTTACAGGCAGCCATCAAAAAGGCCAATGCAAATTTGAGTTCACAGGAAAAAATAACAAGAATTTATGTTGCTGCTACACCCAATGGAGGTCACTCCTCAACAAGTAATCACTACAACGGCACAGCTATTGATATTAGTAGAATTAATGGCTCTAAAATGGCCTTGACAGGGGTAACTAATCAAATAACTCAACTTCAGCTTGCTATGGATAATTTTCCCAATGTTAGGGAAAATTTTGGTCCATATTTTAAACATAAGTACTCTTCAGAATCTAACAGTTGGAATTACAATCATCCTGTAGGTGGGCATAATGATCATATCCACTTTTCTGTAAGATAAACCTCTAACTTTCAACTATGAAATCTTACGCTTTATTATTAACTGCATTATTTCTTTTACAAGGTCAATTTACTTGTAAAGCACAAGAACGAACAGTCCAGGAGATATCAAAAAACAAGCTCGCTAATTATTTGCTAGCCAACATCAAAGAGATAAATTATTCCTTTCATGAATTATATGACAGGAGCTTCTTTATTAATGTGTACACACTTGATGATTCAAGGGCAACTTCTAAATCTTCTTTTCAAGAGCACGACGGTATACTTGAAAGTATACTTGTTTCTGTAATTCCAGATGGTGATTATTATGTTCAAAGTAAATTGTTTAAAATTGAAGGGCTTGAAAATCCACTAATACTTGGGCTAACAGAAAAGGGGTATCCCGAATTTATTTTATCGGTAGAAGTAGGAGTTGCTGGTAAGCGCAAGAATTATGATTATAAGCTTAGTGGCGCTTTTTAAAAGTAGGAACTTATAAATGCGGCAAACTAGTTTCTCTTTTTATTACTTTAAATATCAAGCCCGTCAGAAATGGCGGGTTTTGTTGATAAATAGCTTTTTGCTCTGCGCAATTCATATAGTGTATCTTAGCGTAAAGAATGAGCTAAATTTCCAAATCAGGTAGAAAGATAAATTTTCAGAAAACCTTTAACCTATTTTTGCTTTTTTAGTCAAGAAAGTCTATAATTAAAAAGTTTTTAGACACTTAACTAATATTATTTTATGAAATTGAGCACGGAGAAGATCGTTCCACAGAGAGGATTGTTTCTTGCGAGATTCCGTGTGACCATAAAAAATCGAAAATAAACACATCAAAAACATTATACCCCTCCAAGTGCATTTATCTGCGTAGATCTGGATTTTGGTCAATTCTGCTTACCAGCATGATGCTGATTTTCAATTCCTGTGTGAGTGAAGAAGAACCATTCACTGCTCCTGTCTCGGATAGTCAGCTGGCAGTCGAAGATGCAAGGGCTTGGCTTGGACCGCAGGAAGAGTTTGAGGTTCCTATCACATCAGCAGTGAATGCAAGAGCCAAAACCAGAACCGAAAAAATCCAATGGAATAAGGAAATTACTCATGATAATGGGAGAATAATAGAAGTAGCTGTAAAGTATTCGGTCCACGGAGTACCTATGACAGGAGATACGACAAAAGTTTTATTAAAGCAAAAGCAAAAGAATTCTTTCTATAGACTACTTATCCGCAAAGACAGTTTGGGAAATTGCATCAAATCTCTACTTAGTGTTTGGACGAAAACTTATAAATTTTTAATAATGAAGCATATACATGCTTAACCCATGGTTGAATAATTCAACAAATGTCAGTAAAAAGATACAAAAAAGCGGTATTTAGTGCCTTCTACGCTTGATTGGCAGCTATT
>JBDNIP010000462.1:0-2417 GCA_041688245.1 Algoriphagus sp. | reverse complement strand
GTCCAAGTAGAAAGGCCTACCTATCAGTAAGCAGGCCTAGACCAGATTTCCCTTTGCGTTCCTCCGCCAAACCTTTGTGACCTTAGTGGTTAAAAAAAAGCTAAAGGTCCAAGTAGAAAGACCTACCTATCAATAAGCAGGCCTAAAACAGATTTCCCTTTGCGTTCCTCCGCAAAACCTTTGTGAACTTAGTGGTTAAAAAAAAGCTAAAGGTCCAAGTAGAAAGGCCTACCTATCAGTAAGCAGGCCTAGACCAGATTTCCCTTTGCGTTCCTCCGCTAAACCTTTGTGATCTTCGCGGTGAAAAGAATAGCTAAAGGTCCAAGTCGGAATACTTGAACTAGGTTTTCCTTTGCACAGCCTTTGTGAACTTAGTGGTTAAAAACAATTCATAAAAAAAGCCCAACTAATATGACTGGGCTTTGAGTGATTATTCAATCTCTACCGAAATGCTATTGTCATCTGGTAGTCGATCGATCAACTTATTCAGTGGATCAATTCCCGCTTTCGCAGGTTCGCCCTTCACACGAATGGTAAGCGAGCTTTCCCCAGGTCTGATTTTATACTTTTGGATATAGAGAGGATTCGCCTAGTCGTTCCCTTGCTCGTATGTATCATCTGCAGCAAAGATTCCGATATCGATAAATTCCTTGGGGAATGGTCAAAGAAATGTCATTCAAAGCCTTCACTCCATTGGAATAGGTCTTTGAAAGGTTTTTGATAGTTAACTCAATGTATTGTTTTGTAGGTGATGAAAAATGAAAAATTTCGCAAAAGGACTTAAGTCATTGACCTAGTACCCTTTTCTTATGCTTTCAAGATAATAAATTGTTTCTAACAGTTTACTTCTTTACAGAAACGCATGTTTTGGCATTGGATTTAGGATTTTAGACTTGAGGGCTTATTTGATAAAGAGGTCTCGAAACCCGATCTTCACCAATTAGAATTTTAAAAACGCCTAGTTATGAAAGATGCCCTTCGGTATTTAGCTCTTATAATTTTTAGTATTTCCCTTTTTTCCTGTGGAAAAGTTGAATTCCAAAAGGAATCTGGATCGCTCGAAGTCTTTGCGGAGATGGTACAGGCTGGAGTGAAAACAATAGCTTTGAGCCATCCAATGAGCTCAGTTGAAGTTCAATTATTTTTGCCAGAGGCAAAGCGATTATCAGAGAAGTATGAAGTTGAGTTTTACAGGGAATCAGCATTGATCGATACCGATTTGTTTAACGATTCAGTGGTGACAGGAAAAGAAGTCTTAGTGATCTACAAAGGCAATAGTCTCGCAGTCTATGAAATGCTAAAATCTCAAGCAGCAGAATTGACGAAGACCGGAGAATATTTTGGTGCGAAAAAGGAAGCGGTTTCCAGAGCTTTTGGAAGATTACTTGGCTATCCGACTTCGAGAATCAATGATTTGCTTGCAGAAAATTCTGATTTCCGAGATCTTCAAGATTTTGGAATTCAGGGTCAAGAGTTGATCTGGTTCTACAAAGACTTGCCAAAGGCAAAAGACTTTTACAGTAAAACACTCGGCTTGAAAATGATTGCTGAGGATGAGAATTCCGCAACTTTTCGAATCGTCGGAGATTCAAAATTGGTATTGAAATCTGTGGAGGGTAGCGTATACACTGGAAGAGAAGCAAAGTCAGTTGCGTTGGCTTTGCTGACAGATAACCTGGAGGCTTGGTATGCACACCTACAGGAGAAAAATGTGGAAATTAAATATACACTTAAAGTTAAGCCAGAAGGCGCGCATGATGGTTTTGTGGCGGTGGATCCGGAGGGATATTTATTGGAGTTTGAGATGTTCCGCATGCATCCTGAGAATGAGCAACTGGTCCCCCAATTGAAAAGCTTGTCGCCACAGGCAACTAGCCTGGGTACGGAGTTTAATTTTTATGCTAGCATCACCTGGTTGTATTACAAAGACATGCTGCCGATGGAGAATTTTATGACTGAAAAGCTGGGGCTAGTTTTAACTGCCGATCAAGGTTGGGCCAAGATCTATCGGGTTTCAGATCATAGCTATTTAGGCTTAGTGGATGAGAAGCGGGGGATGAATGCCTTTTCTGAAGAGAAATTGGTCGAGGTGAAATTTGATTTGGGAGAAGCGAAAAACTGGGAGGAATATTTGGGAGAGACCTCAAAGGACTCTACTCGGATGGTAAGTACATTCAAGGATCTCGGGGGCTATTTGCTTCGATTTTAGGATTCTTTTTAGCTCAGATTTTTTTTAAAACCACATAGACACATAGAATACATAGTTTTTTAAAATTGGCTATACATTAAACTCTTCATATGGGCTTTAGGAACTCGTAGTGCTTATTTACGAAAGTTTTTTGTCCCTGATGGAAAAGATTAGCCACATTGAAATTTATCAATATACCTTTTGGGGCCTTCAGAAGGTTTATATAGTT
>JBDNIP010000461.1:0-4750 GCA_041688245.1 Algoriphagus sp. | reverse complement strand
TCTTTTTTTCTGTTTTTTCTTTTGGGAAATCTTTGTCAAATGGAAATGAAGCGGTTTTTTTTTTCAAATGAATGCCACGCAGTAAAGGGAGTTGACCTGAATCCATGAAGGTTTTTTGTTCAGATGAAAAAGAAAAAGTCAGGTGTTTTTTTCTATCTTGGCCAACGTAAGTGCAACGGCATTTTGGAAGCGTTCTTTGACCGGTGAGCTGCGTAGGAAAAAGTGGGGCTGGGTTAAAAAACCGTACAGAGGTTTTTGAGTGTCGATCCCTTGGCAGAGCAAAGAAGTTGGGTCTCACCTTATAATTATGTGCAGAATAATCCGATGTTGAGAGTGGATCCCGATGGGATGTTGGATGAATACAACTTTAATGTTGATACCGGGGAGTTTGACTGGATTAGTGATAAAGGAGGGGATGAACGCCAGTATGTAAATGTAGTCAACAATGAAGGTGACTTACTAGGCGAAGGAAGCGTTCAGGGAAGTGAAGTTTATGCATATAGACTTAGAGAAAGCGTAGTGTTGACAAACTTTGATGCAGAGTTCGACGACAGATCATACAATCGGGAAAATGGCTACCAATATTCTTCAGGTGATTTTCAGTTAAGAAATGAATATAGGAAGACAGATAATGTATTTGGCAGGTTTATAGATAAAGCGGAAGGAGCTGGAAAGGCAGTGCCGATTTCATTAAGAGAGCACGAAATGAAATATGGTTACTTAACCAGCAGGCTTATGATGATGGGGACTGCAATTGAGTCAGGTTTAATGCTCGCAGATCCTTTAGGTAAACCATTTTCAGTAGGAGGCTCAAGGTATTTTTCTCGGACTGTTGGAGTAAGTGGGTCTCGGGGAGCTAAGGCTCTGACAAATGCGAATACGGGTTGGAATTCCTTCTTAAAAGCAAATACAGGGAAATATAGTGGAGCTGGTTGGCAAAGAAGAGCAGCCGCTGATTATTATAAATCTTCATCTTATAAAAAATGAGAGAAGTATTATTCATAAGTATCGTTTGCTTTTTTATGCTAAGTTGTTCGGGAGAATATTTGGATATAAAAGGTATGGTCATTGAGAGTCATGTAGTCCCTGGCTCCAGAGGATACGGATTTAGGGATGTTGCCGAAGTTAGATATGAAATAGAGGGGAAAATCGATACAATAACAATAATGCATACCGGAACCAAGCTGGATACTGGAGATTCGGTACTATTCAGTTTGGATTTGAAAAATCCCAAGGAATCTAAATTAAAACAAGTAGTATATAGATATGATGGCTCAGAAGCGTATATACCACTTGATACTTCCAAAGAAAAACTATCTCAATATCACGCTATAGATAAACAGCCATTGTTTGAAGGAGTAACCAATTATGTAGATAACGATAGTGTGGTACAAGGTTTTTTGAAAGAAGAATTGCGCAGTATCCAAAAAACAATCCCGAATCGAATAGGGCTCTACCTTATAATTGATAAAGATGGTAAAGCAACCTTGGGAAAAGTTTATGACTCAGATGTAGCCACCGAAAAAAATCTTAGAAAAGTTATAGATAGAATGCCTTTGTTTGAACCTGGGGAACATAAGGGTAAAAAAGTAAAGGTATCCTACTTAGTAGAAATTAACTAAACAACAAAAGCCCGGCGAAGTCCGGGCTTTTGTTTTATAGCGCAGCGATACTTTTGAGCTTAGCCGCTTTGATGAAGGCATCGATGGTGGCGAAGACATGTGACTTGTTTTCGGGATCGAGGTTTTGGATCCCCCCTCTAGGCGTAGTCTACTCTCTCAGTCTTGAAGTCCTCGAGGGCGCTGGACTGGGTATATTTTTAAACTATACCCTAATATTCTAACCGATTTATAATCGGAAAGGATTTCAAACTGACATCTCCTGTGCTATCCATATACTGAATGTGAAACCGACGATATACCACATTTGGATCAAAATCGTATCATATCGTATCATATCGTATCAATAAATGCTTACATTTAAGATATGGAGAATAATGTCTACAATTTGGCGCTAGATATAGATTGGAAACTTATCAGGATTATCAGTCAAATCGACCGGTTTGATGCTTCTTGGGCTTCAATAGAAAAAAGAGAAGGTCAAAGCCTACTTCAACTAAAATCTATTGCTACAGTTTTAAGTGTTGGGGCATCTACACGGATTGAGGGATCAAGTCTTAGTGATGAAGAGGTAAATACACTCTTACTCCAACTCGATATAACTAAACTTGAGGATCGAGATTCTCAGGAAGTTGTAGGGTATTTTGAGACACTTGATACAATTTCAGAATCATTCAAAGAAATCGAAATAACTGAGAATAGTATAAAAAACCTTCATAACATCTTGATGAGGTTCAGCAAAAAAGATGAATGGCACAAAGGAAATTATAAGAAACACAACAATGCAGTAGAAGCTAATTATCCTGATGGCACAAAGCAAATCATATTTCAAACCACTGAGGCCGGTTTCGCAACAGATGACGCGATGAGCGACTTGATAAACTGGTATCAGTCCGATGACGAGACACATCCTCTAGTCAAATGCGCGATATTCACTTATGAATTCTTGAGTATTCATCCATTTCAGGATGGAAATGGTAGATTAAGCAGATTATTGTCTTCTCTCCTGCTTTTGAAAACCGGATATAATTGGATACAATTTATAAGCTTTGAACACGAAATAGAAAGTAGAAAATCAGAATATTATCGGGCATTAAGGAATTGCCAAAGCAAAAGACCTAATGAAAATGTGAGTGAATGGATTAACTTCTTCTTTAATGCGCTTAAAACTGTCCAAGAAAAACTGCTGAAAAAGTTAGAAATAAAAGGAGTCCAGAATCAATTATCTCCTAGGGAAAAATCAATTCTGACTTTCATAGGAATAAACCCAGGATCTAGATCAAGTGAAGTGGCCCAAAAACTAAGTATTTCAAACCCAACAGTAAAAAGAATACTTACGGATTTGGTCAAAAGAAACCTAATTGAAAAACATGGAATAGGCCCAGGAACAAATTATTCAACATTATAATTGGAAAGCACTCAGATTATACTTCACCAAGTTACCCCACATGAGCATATTTCTGTAGCACAGCCCTAAGCGTATTTCTCCTCAGAAAATGGGCTGAGGAAGTGTTTTACTTTAATAATTTCGTACATCTGAAGTTGCCCATAATTAGGGCCTGCTTAGAAAATATAAAAGTGGTTATGGCTACAAGTAAGCCATTAATTTCACAAATTATGCGAGACTAAGTGCAAGGAACTATGCAGAAGACTCTTAAAAGGCGTGCACCGCACAGCGAATATACCAGCCAAAGCCAGCTTTCATTCACAGGATTTGAAACCCCCTTTTATAACGGCTTGGATCCCTCCAACCGATGGGTGGTGCTCAGTGCACAGATTCCCTGGGATCTGCTGGTCAACCTGTTTAATAAGCGTAATCCCGCCAAGCCCACCGGCAGACCGGCTCTGAATCCGCGAGTTTTGATCGGTGCGGTGATCATTAAGCACATGCTCAACCTGGACGATCGGGAGACTGTCGCCCAGATCACCGAAAACATGTATCTTCAATATTTTTTGGGATACAGTTCCTATATCAAACAGCCACCCTTTGACGCCTCCTTGTTTGTGGATATCAGAAAACGGCTCGGCGATGAACTGCTTGCCCAGATGAATGACAAGGTCTATGAATTTGCCCAGGCCAAAACTGTAAAAAAAAAGACAAATTCCCTCCCGATCATCCGGAGTCTGAAGCAGTCTGCACCCATAAAGGTGAAGTAATCTTTGATGCCACGGTCTGCCCCCAGGACATTGCCTACCCCACGGATCTGGCACTGCTAAACAAATCCAGAGAAATCACAGAGGCCATCATCGATGAACTCCATAAGGCAAAGTCACTTGGAAAAAAGCCACGAACCTACCGAAAAGTGGCCAGAAAGTACTTTTTGAAAGTGGCCCAAAACAGAAATCCCTCCAGAAAGATCATCCGAAAGGGAATCAAATCCCAACTTCAATACCTGAGAAGAAACTTCAAGACCATTGAAAAGCAACTTGACAGTTTTGTCGTGTTTCCACTCTCCCATCAGATGCAGAAGAGCTACTGGATCATCCAGACCGTTTGTGACCAGCAACTGGAGATGTTTCGGACAGCGAGCCATCAGGTAGCGCACCGCATAGTGAGTATCGATCAGCCCCACGTCCGACCCATCGTCCGCGGGAAAGCCAGAGCCAAAACCGAATTCGGAGCCAAGATCCACATGAATCTGGTGGACGGATTTGCGTTTCTGGATACCATCTCCTGGGATGCTTTCAACGAGGGTAGCCACTTGATTGACTATGTGGAAAATTACAGAAATCGCTTTGGCTTTTATCCTGCAAAAGTATTGGCAGATCAGATCTACTGCACCAAGGTCAACAGGAAATGGCTGAAAGACAACTCTATTATGCTGGCGGCCAAACCTCTGGGCCGTCCATCCGCAAAGGCAGTGGCATACCACGTAAGACCAGGAGAGCGAAACCCGATTGAGGGGAAGTTTGGGCAGGCAAAAAATGGATACGGGATGAACCGAATCAGGGCAAGACTCAAAAACACCAGTCAATCGTGGATCGCTTCGATCATCCTAGTGCTAAACCTGGTCAAATTGGCCGGGATTGCACTGGTATGCCTGAGTTTTTCAGCATGGACGAGGAAAAGGCGCATAGCTCATGTACACCTTTATATCACCAATGCCTATCTGAAATCAAAAACCCAGTCC
>JBDNIP010000460.1:0-4393 GCA_041688245.1 Algoriphagus sp. | reverse complement strand
ACTGGAAGTCAGTGGGGAAATTTCCCTCAAGCTTATTCGCATGTAGGATTGATGAATGCTGCTTTCCGGATTGGAAAGAAGCTGGATAAACCAAATTTCTTGTAGTTTCTAGTATGTGATCAGTGCCTCCAATTCAAAAAAAGATTTCCTGCGGATTCATAAAAAAGATTTCCCATAGATTCGCACGGATTTTTTTTTGGAAAATTGATTCTCATGGATCTAATTCTTGGCTTTCTTGTAGATCTACGAAAATCTGTGCTGTAATCCGCAAAGATCTATGGGAAATAGCGCTGTCAGAGTTCTCACAACTGAGCATTTCCTTACTGGCAGATATGGTGACGCATAAAAAAAGAAACTAGTATAACCTCGTCATGCACTTTATTTTCAATTTCTTTACCTTGGCTTCATCATTCTTTGAATCTAAATGAATTCATTAAAAATTACATTTCTGTTTGTACTGATAGGCTTTTCTTCCTGCACTTCAAATTCCTACCGCAAAATCAATAATCAGCATAAAAAGCAAGTCAAAGGAGTGACAGCAACACTGAGGGAAATTCCAAAGACGAAATTGCAAAGCAAACCTGACACTCTTAGCATATCGGACGAGTGGATTGGAACCACAAATTTTAGCGTCAGAAGGCCAAACTATGTAATCATCCATCATACCGCGCAGGATTCATTAGCTCAAACCATCAAGACGTTTACCTTGACTCGGACTCAGGTGAGTTCCCATTACGTGATCGGAAGAGATGGTAAAGTCGTACAGATGCTCAATGATTACTTGCGTTCTTGGCATGCAGGTCGGGGAAGATGGGGAAATGATACGGATCTCAATTCAGCTTCCATCGGGATCGAGCTGGATAATAATGGTTTTGAGCCCTTTACAGAAAAGCAAATTGAAAGTTTATTGCTTGTTTTGAAGCGATTGAAAGCTAAATATTCAATCCCTGCTGCCAATTTTATCGGACACTCGGACATTGCTCCGGGACGAAAAGTAGATCCTAGTCCTTACTTTCCTTGGCAAAGGCTGGCGAATGAAGGATATGGACTTTGGTACGACGGAGTATTAAATACTCCAGATTTCTTGACAGCTGGACCGCTTTCCAAAAACTTCAATTCCATCGATGCACTCCGAATTATTGGCTATGATGTCAGTGATTCTTCTGCTGCGATCCAATCCTTCAAAGTTGACTTTATCCAACGAGACATTGAGTCCCCCATGAGTGATATGGATCGATTGATTCTTTACAATCTGTATAAAAAATACCGGTAGTATTAGATTAACCACAAAGTGTACAAAGGTTTTGCAAAGGGACGAAAAGCGCAAACTAGTACGAAAAGCTCACCAACCGACGTCTTTTAGGAATTAGTTATACTGCATAGCGAACAAAGCTACATAGATTCACCAAGGCGAGGATCGAAGAATATGAAAGCGACGTAGGTGAGATATTTTTATAGCCCCGCGTTTCAACCCAAGATTATTTTTCAAGATCCTAGCTTGGTCAGCAATTGCCGGACCTGCTTCACCGATTTGATGTTGTAATTAGCCTGTGTATAGGCATATCCCACCCGAATCGAGTAAGCACTTTTTGGCATGGCCTTGAATGTGTCCTCATCCGTCCAATCATCGCCCACAGCTAAGATAAAATCATATTCCTGATCTTTCATGATGGCTGTGGCAGCTCTTCCTTTATTGATATCCGGTCGTTTGATTTCCAGTACCATATTTCCTTCCAAAACTTGGAGATTATACCCTCTAGCCATGTATTTTAAATGACTGAAGAGTTCCCGCATTCGGAGATCACCCAAGCCGCTTTCTACCTTTCGATAATGCCAAACGAGTGAGTGATGCTTTTCCTCGATAAATGCGCCTGGAGTTCTGAGCACGTAATATTCCATGATTTCTCGAATATCTTCTTTCCATCTGTCCTCGATCTCAGCATAAAGTTTCCAGTCCCCTTTCTCATTCTTCCGCTTAACCCAAACACCATGTTCGGCGATGAGATCGACTTTTTGATCTTCGAACCAAGTACCCAAAGTATCCTTGTCTCTTCCAGAAATGATGATCACCTGTGCTTTTGGGCTCAAGTTTCTTATAATACCTTTAAGTTCCGCGTCTGGCACTGCTTCCGAAGGATTGGATACAAAGCCAGTTAAGGTTCCATCGTAATCCAAAAATAATATTGGTTTTTTAGCTTTTTTGAAAGCTGCTTCAATCTCACCCATCACTTTAGAATCTACATCTTTTGAGGTAAGCTCCTCTTGCTTACGTTTCACATGGTCGAGTCGATCCATGAAAACCTTCACCCATTGGAACACATCATATTTTTTGAGGCTCTCCTGCATACTGACCATTCGAGCTTTCTGCTCTTCAGGCTTCATGCTTAGTGAATTATAAATTGCGTCAATGACACCCTGTCTATCATTTGGATTGACCAATACAGCATCCTGCAATTCTTTGGAGGCTCCAGCCATTTCAGATAGAATTAACACTCCGGTTTGGTTGGTTTTGCTTGCTACAAATTCCTTGCAGACCAGATTCATTCCGTCTCGAAGTGGAGTGACCAAGGCAATGTCTGACATACTGTAGAAAGCGCTGAGTTCTTCGAATGGAAAGCTTCGATAGAAGTAATGAACAGGCTTCCAATTTAGAGTTGAGTACTCCGAATTGATTCTACCCACTAGGAGATCGATTTCTTCCTTCAGTACCTTGTAGGACTGGACTTTATCTCGACTTGGTACGACGATCATGATCATGGAGACTTTTCCATGAAGCTCTTTATGTTGCTGCAAAAGCTGATCAAAAGCTTGAATCCGTTGAGGAATTCCCTTTGAATAATCCAGTCGATCAATAGTGATGATCAGTTTTTTATCCTCAACTTGCTTTCTGAATTCACGAACAATATTTTGTGTTTTTCTGCTTTTTGCCTGATTGGCAAACTTGTCATAATCAATTCCCATCGGGAAGGAGTCCACATTGATGATACGGTTCTCTGCTTGTATGTAGCCACTTTCTGAGGAAAGACCAGTAATTCTGCTCACCGCACTGAGGAAGTGACGCATGTCATCATACGTATGAAATCCAATCAGATCTGCACCAACTATACCTTCAAGTAACTGCTTTCGCCAGGGAATCATCCGAATGATCTCGTAGGAAGGAAATGGGATATGCTGAAAAAATGCGATGGTGGCATTGGGTAATTTTTCACGAAGCATTTTAGGCAGCAAAAGCAGCTGGTAATCATGCACCCAAATCGTGTCTTCAGGACTAGCTTTCTTTAGAATAGCGTCGCAAAACTTCTCGTTGACCCGGACATAAGCTTTCCAATGCTCGGGATTATAGACCATATATTGGGTGAAGTAATGGAATGCTGGCCAGAGAGTTTCGTTGGAAAACCCCTCATAAAACTCCTCAATATCTTCTTTGGTGAGAAACACCGGGGCCATCTTGAGCTCATGTAGTTCCAATAGTATTTCCGCACGCTGCTCAGGGTCTTCTACCGTGTTTCCTGGCCAGCCTATCCAGATATTTTCTCCGGCTGTGTAGATAGATCCCAATCCTGTAGCAAGGCCACCGGCGCTGGGCTTAAATTCAAATTTTCCATTTCTGTGTCGAAGACTTATTGGAAGGCGATTGGAAACAATAATCGTTTTTGACATAATTTTTTACCAGATTAAAAATATGAACTGGGATAAGCCCAATTCAAAAAGGGTAGTTAAGAAGGTACTCAATAATGACCCTAATCAAAACAATAATATTTTAAAGGGGCTATTTCGTAATCGAAAAACAATTCATTCCTGCTTTAAATAAAAAAAGCAGCCATTTCTGACTACTATAGTATTAGTGTTTCAATGCTATCTTTTTTGGTTTGGTAATGAGTTTCGACCAGATAAATTCCCCAATCTGTGTTCCCTGACTCAGGCCGTCTGCTATCGCTGGCATGTAATGAATTCCACCATAAAAACGGCTTATTGCGGCTTCCTTGGCTGCTCCACTGAAGGAATCAAACTCCCGAACCGGTAGCCCAAAAGCGACTTCAGAGCTGTCAACCAAATAAAACTGATCTCCAAAAAGTTGACCTAAGGTATACGCTGCGGCTGCAGAACCCACCGAATGTCCAGAAGTATGCTCTGGAAAAGGAGGTGTCTGTAACAGCGGCACCCACTCCTCATCAATGTACTGATTGATGTAGGTTTCTGGGCGTATCAACTTGCTTCGATATTTCTCATCCCAACAGGATATAAATGCCTCATTTAGTGAGATTCCAGTCAGCGCAAATGCTTCTGCAGTTCCTTTCCAATCTCTTCCCGCAGCTTTTGCAGCGATAGCGGCTATGCTCATCCAATGTCCGCCTGGAGTGATTTTCTTGGTTGCAAACATCACGTGGCCTTT
>JBDNIP010000459.1:0-2724 GCA_041688245.1 Algoriphagus sp. | reverse complement strand
GGTGATTTCTCACTATAACTTGTTCCGCTCCGCGGAAGTCAATGGTAAGGCAGCACCTGGTTTCAGTAGTGGACAAGCGCTGGCAGCTTTGGAGGAAGTGGCAGCAGAAGTATTGCCTGCCGGTTATGGCTATGATTTCTCCGGCTTGAGTAGGGAAGAACAGTCTTCTGGAAATGCGACAATTTTAATTTTTACGCTGGCAATTGTATTGGTTTCTTTGCTTTTGGCAGCCTTGTATGAAAGTTGGTCTGTACCATTCTCGGTCTTGCTGGCATTGCCATTGGGCGCATTTGGAGCGATTGTAGCATTGAAATTCCTTCCAGATTTGGATAATAATATCTATGCTCAGATTGGTCTAATTACCCTAATTGGTTTGGCTGCGAAAAATGCTATTCTGATCGTGGAATTTGCCAAAGATCGTGTAGATGTAGGCATGCCACTCATTGAGGCTACGCTGGAAGCAGTGAGCTTGAGACTTCGCCCGATTATGATGACTTCCATTTCCTTTATTTTCGGTGTGATTCCTTTGGCGCTTTCCAGTGGAGCTGGTGCCGTTGCGCGACAGACTATTGGTTTTACTGTGATTGGAGGGATGCTTTCCGCTACCTTCCTAGCAATCTTTTTTGTACCTGTTCTGTATGTGGTGATTACCAAAATCGCCTATGGCAAAAAGACATTAGCAAAACTGGAAGCCAATTACGACCCAAAAGCAGATGAGAATCAGTAAGTAACTTAAATAGATCTAAAATTAAAATACCCCTATCCAGCCCCGCGCTTGACGGGAGCGTTTTATTACGCAAATTAAAGGAATCATATTATTTTCTATCTGGCGAAATTGAGGCAAATAGCGGAACGAAGGATTTACCAAAACAATTAACTAGTGATATTCAGGGGATCTAAAATCCCTGGATCAAGGTTCGAGTTTACAGATTCTGAATAACTAGATCTTATAATCCAAGATTTATTTGTGGGTTTGGACTTCTTTTAGGAATGCTTGATTGGTAGCCTCAGTACCGCATCGAATGACTATCGGGATCAAACCTGAAGTAGGAAAAAGTAATTGGTTTTTTTGGCAAGATTGAGGATAAGCTAGAAATGGTGGTTAATCAAAACAATTAATTGTTGGTGGTTATGGGATTACAAACTTCTAGATCAAGCGCTGAGATGACAAATCCAGAAGAGCTGTGCGCTAGGAGCGAAAGAACTTTCATCCAAATATTTAAATAACCACAGATTCTATTTCTAAGAAGCTGTGATTATATCCGATTTCTATATACAATAACCCCGTGTTATCATCTTATACCTGACTAAGTCGTAGTGTTAAAACTGTTAGATTAATTTAAAATCAGATTATATCGATAATTTTGACCCGTATTTTAAAACAAAGTAGGATTAATAAAAAGAAACTTAGAAAAAAATAAAAATTCTCAACAATACTTTCCATTTCGAAAAATAATAAATAGATAAATAGAATAAATTTTTGTCTTTTTAATTATTCAAATATTTAGATTTAAAGAACATGGAAAAATATTTTCCTCTTATAAAGATGGCTACAAGCTGAATAAATCTAAAATAGAATTACTAGCAATGCTATCGTATAGAAATTGACGATCAAGAAATAAATGAAATAACATGCTATTCAACTAGAAGTTGCTGGTGGCTATAGATCCCTTTTTTCGAAATTGAACAGAATTAAGACATAAGGGGAATGGGCTAAACAGATTCAACCATTAAAATTGCTATTACTGATGCTAAGGCTATGAGAATTGTAGTGAATTTTTTAAAAACATCTATAATTTTGAAAGTCAAAAGTCTTTATAATTCTAAAAAATTGGGGGACTTAGAGTTTATGCGATCTAATTTATTCCAGATGTTGATTAAGTGACCGAGTGAAGTTTTAAATACCCTTACTTTTTTTATGAATTCGATTACGGAGCTGAGACATTTTATATGTGTATCCACAATTGTACCAGAAGCAAAGTAAGTTGTAAGAGGTGGTTAATGACAGTCGGTTGATTAGATAAATAAGTGACTTTTTTTTAGGTCAAAGCAAATAGTTTTGATTAAGAATAGCTTCAGTTTTATTCATCGGTTTCCAGATAAGGCTTCCTGCCTGTAATTTATTTAGTAACTAAGTTTTTCAACAAGAAATTATCAACCAAAGGGATGGAGATTCAAGGCATCATTGGCTTAAAAACAATAAATCTTTCCGATATAAATTTTGTCATTTCAAAACCAGTATAAAGAATGGTATGGTTATGGAAAATAGCAATTCACTTATCAGCACCTAGATGCTGTCTATGAAGTTTATTGCAGCCATCAAGAAAGGGTTGAGTCCTGCAGAACTGTAAAGATAATTGGGAATGAAGTGCTATGAGCCGGTTCTCGTAGTATACTATAAACTCAGGAGTAGAATCGGGGAAAGAGATGACTGCTACATACTGGAAGATATGGTCAAATATGGTGAAGCATTTGTAGGCAAGTCGACCAAGCCCAAAGTCAAAAATAATTTAAAAATAGGTCTAGGACGCCAGAATTAACCTAAAGTTGCACTAATGGCAGAGTTGACAAACTTAGAACATCCAGATACTGGAGCCGTTGAAACAACGGTAAAAGCATCAAATTGGTGAATGTAAATAGCTCGAATCTTAACCCGCGTAGGGTTTGGTCAAGGAATACATCGATAAAGATTTCGTTCTTCCAACAGGTAAGTGTACTACTTTC